>CALCZO010000197.1 GCA_937903315.1 uncultured Alphaproteobacteria bacterium | reverse complement strand
TCGGCAGCTGCTCGGAAAGCTTGGTGTCCTCGACCTTGGCGATGAAACGCTGCGGCTCGACAAAGCCTTCGCTGAATTTCAGTCTCGGTGGCGTCGGCGTAATCAGTTCATAGGCAAAGCCGGGAAGGATGATCTTGGCGTTGTCCGGAAAGATCAGCACGGCGTCGACGTCGAGCACGACGATCTTGACGTCGGCGAGCGAGAACGCGAAATCAACCCTGCGCGACGGACCGATGTCGACCACGGAGACGCCATTGGCCTGCGGCCGCTGGACGAACACCGTCTCGTCGGTCATCGCCGTGTTGGTCGATGTGACGGCACCGGCAATCTGCCCGGTCGTCTCGGGATCGACCCCTTCGCCGTTGCCCTTATCGGCCGTTTCGGTCTGAGGCTTGCCGTCCTGGTCCGGATCGCCGGCCGTCTTGGCTTTTGCCGAAGAGGTCTGCTTCTTGCCGGATGCGGGTGCGCCTGCGCGCGTAAGGTCCCCCCCCGGGCCAGCCGTGTTGGCAGTCTCGGCGACGGGCGCCTCGACGGTCTCTACGCTCGGCTTTTCAACGGCATTTGCCATTTTTAGTCTCCGGTATCCGGGGCGTGGATCAATCGCACCGGCGGACCGACTCGTAGCCATGAGTCAAACACGCCGACGGACCGATTCATCCACAATGGAGTCGATCACCGCGCAGGGTGCTTAGTGTTTAGTTAAAAGATATTTAATCGAATATATGAGTATAGAACACACAGTAAACGAAATAACTATTCCAGAAATCAGAATGACGACGAATCTATAGAATCAAATTGAGTCAATTTTTACTAAAATTATTGTCTGTTAACGATATCAATTGGCTGGATGTTGAACGGGGCAATGCTGACAAGCTGGTATTGGGCCTGCCGGCATGACTCTGGGGAACACTGGCTAGACTCTGCGGCGCGGATGCCGGTGGACAGCGCAATCGCGCCGGCAAGCGGTCGCTTGCCGGCGCATCAGTCAACGATCAGTTGGGGAAAATGCCGGACCGGCTCCGCGCCGGATTCAGCTGCGCGTGCGCAAGGCCTTGCGCCCGGCGGCGCGCGTCGGGCGGATGTCTCCGCCCAGAACCACGGCGGTCAGGCGTCCGAGCGCCAGCAGGACCTGATGGATGGCCCGCTGCTCCTCGAACTTGTTGGTGATCTCGGTCCGGCGGGTCGTGTAGTAGGTGGTCTGGATGTCGAGCAGCTCGAGCAGCGTCCGCTTGCCGCCGCGGAACTGTTCGTCATAGAGCTGACGCGCCTTGAGGGCGGTCGCGACATTGTCCTTCAGGCTGGCGGCCTTGGCCCGCGCCGAATCGAGCACCCGGTACTGCTTGCGCACATCGGCTTCGACATCGTCCGCTTCACTGCGCATCCGCATTTCGGCCTGCAGATAGCGGGCATGCAGCTGCTCGAGCTGGTTCGAGTGCATGCCGCCGTCGAGGAACTTGTAGCGCAGCACCACCATGCCCTTGGCATCGAGCTCGGTCTTGTCCTTCAGGGTACGGTACTGCTTGAGGCTGACATCGGACTCAAAGCCGAGTTTGGGCATCGCCCCGGCCTTCTGCGCCTCGATCTCGTGTGTTGCAGCGCGCAATGACGCGGAAAGGGCGAGCAGACGCGGGTTGGTCTTGGGCAGCAGGCTGATCACCTCCGCCGGCCGTGGCGGAATCAGCGAACCCGACCGGTGCACCATCTGCAAGGTGCCGGGCGCGGCGTGCACAAGGCGCGCAAACCGGTCAGAACCCGACTGCAGTTCCGAGCGGGCGTCGGCCACCGCCGTCTGGCCGTCGATCAGACGCGAGCGGACGCGCTTGATCTCAGCAACTGTACCGTTGCCGTTCTTCTCGTTTTCCTCGACCAGCTTGACGATCTTCTCGAGCGACGTGACGTTCTCGGTCGCAGCGGCAAGCAATTCGCGCTGCTCGAGCAGCTTGAGATAGATGTCGACAACCTGTCCGGCGACGGCCTCGATCTGCTCCTGCAACTTGAGTGTCTCGGAATCGTGCTGGGCACTCGTCTTCTGCACATCGTTGCGGATAGCGCCGAAATCGTAGAGCAGCTGGCGGCCCGACAGCGATGCTTCGCCGCGGGCCGAGCCCGCCGCATTCTTGTCCGCCCAGTAGCTGCGGGCGTCCGAATCCTGATACGTGCCGCCGACGCCATGTCCGCCGGCCAGACGACCTTCGAGCTGCGGCATCAGCGCCGATTCCGCGACGCCGATGCCGGCCAACGCCTCGCGCACGCGGGCACTGGCAAGGCTGATCAGCGGGTGGTCGGCGATGGCCTTGCGCGCCGCTGCGGACAATCCACCCGAAAAGCGCGCTTCGCCGGGCCGGCCGATGCCTTCGGCCGAGGCGCGCAGGGAAACGCTGCTCGTTTTGGCGCTGCTCGCCTTGGCGCTGGTCGCCTTGGGGGCCTCGTCCCGCGCATCCGGTTCGGCGGCCGGAGTGTCGGCCTTGTCGGATTTATCAACCTTTTCGACCGAGCCCGTCACGCGCGGACCGTCGAACACCGGCCTCGACTGAGGTTCGGCGGGCAAAGCGGGCGCGGGTGCCGCAGGAGCCTGAGCCGCAGCGGCTTCCGAGCCGGCGGCCTCAGCCTGAGCCGGACCGGTCGAAACCTGGGTTGGAACCGATCCGGTCGTCTCGGCAGTCTCGGGGATCTCAACTTTCTTGAGCAGATCAGCGCGGGGCAGCGTCAGCGAAACGTGCTTGAGGGGACCATCGCAGCTGGCCTCGGGCGCTTCCCCGGCGCCGTTCGTGCACAGGGTCGACTGCATGTCGCGCTTGGTCGAGCAGGCCGATACGGCAAGCCCGATGCACACCGCGAGCGCAAGCGGGCTGACGCGGTGGAGCCAAAAGGACGCGCGTGGTCCGGGCATCGCGCCGACCAAGGCCTCTTTCGCTCTGATAACCTGCCTTTGGGGCACGGACACCGCTCCGATTCAACGCATGAAAGCCAACTTAACTGCAGACAGATAACGCGATTTACAGTTAAGAATCGGTAAGCGGCGTTTTGAATTTTAACAAATTCCGGCAATCGCGGAAAACTCTGTTAATGGCAATTAACCATTTTGCTTGATTAAAGTTGTCAATTGTTCAATTTTGGAACAGAGTTATTTATTAATAATTGTTAAAATATTGATAACGCGCCGAGCTTTCGGTCCAATACACAAGTAATAGCCAAAACGCTGATCATAGCGTCTGCGCTTGATAATCAGCGTAGGACTTCTCTTCCCTGAGAGCGGACCCGCACATTGCGTTGAAGCGGCTCTTCAGCGCGGCGCGACGGTCGTTGGTGATATAGACCGCCCGGGCCAGCGCGATGAACCGGTCGCCGAAATCCTTCCGGCTTTCGAGGACGCGGATTTCGTCCTCAATCTCCCACAGCTCTTCGTTGACCTGCCGCAGGTCCGCGAACAGAGGCTGCACATCCGCCCCCAGCAGCCCGTGTTCCGCACAGACGGCCGCCAGGCTGGCATGTTCACGCGCGACATTTGCCTTTTTGACCGGATCGGCGATCCGTTCGCATTTGATGGCCAGAATGGCCAGCTTGTCGACCAGTTCGCCGACCGAGACCGGCGTCATCGGCTGCACCCCGCCGGCCTGCCGCCGCTCGGCCCTGAGGCGGACCTCGGCAGCAATCGCCGTGAACGCGCTCCACCAGTCGCCCTGCTGCTGCTGGCGGATCAGCGTCGCCGAAGGATACCAGCGCGTCTGCGACTGGCCGGGAATCCAGCGCCAGTCGGCATCCAGCGCCTGCAGCGCGATGATCACCGGCTTGCCGAGCGCGGCAGCGACATGGGCCACCGCCGTGTCGACGGTAACGACCAGATCAAGGCTCATGATCAGCGCCGCTGTGTCGAGGAAGGCGTCGGAACCGCTGTCGAAATCGGGGCCTGGCTGTTCGATCCGGCGGCCGAACGGTACGGCATCAAAGGTGTCCCGGGTCGCGCCATGCTGGAGGCTGATCAGGCGCACGCCGGGCAGGCAGGCCAGCGGCGCGAACGCAGCCAGCGTTGCCGAGCGGCCTGCATCCACCGGAGCCTTGGGATTGCCCTGCCAGCAGAGGCCGACACGGAACCCGTCGCGGCCAAGCCAGGCGCGCCAGCGTTCGATCCGCTCGGGTTCGGCCGCGATGTACGGCGCAGCCATGCCGAGGTCCTTGCTGGCAAGCCCCATGGCGCCGGGCAGGTTGAGCAGCGGCGTCCAGCTGTCGATCCCGGCCACCTGTCCGGGCACATCCATGGCCCTGAGCGTCAGCGGCGCCCCCATGCTGCGGATCAGGGCGAACAGCCGCCTGTGGGTAACGAAGGTGATTTCGGTGCCCTGCGCCGCCAGTTGCGGCAGGAACCGCATGAACTGCAGGGTGTCGCCCATGCCCTGCTCGTCAAGCACCAGCAGGGACCGTGGCGCCGGCCCGCCGGTCCACCGCGGCTTGGCGATGCTCTCGCCGGCCGCATTGCGCACGGTGACGGCCGGCGGACTGTCCATGAACCGGAACCGGATATCCAGCGCCGGCCAGGCGTTCGCCCAGTCCTCGCGGTAGAAATATGTCCGCATCAGGCCGATTTTTGCATAGACGTCATCCGGCCGTTCCGCCAGTACGGCGCGGTAGATCGCCTGCGCGCCGGAAAAGTCGCCGGTTTCGCGCCGCGTATTGGCCTCGCGGATCAGTCGCCTGATCTCGCCGGACGGGATCGGTTCAAGACCATCCGAAGGCTGTACCGCTGCTGCTTGTCCGGTCATGTCAAGGCTCGCCCGAATCAGGTTGCTCGGCTAAGGTCCGGTTCGTCCGGTCCTGTTGCGACCACCTCAGCAGGAAACTGGTTAACAGTTTGTAAATTCAGACCATTGTTGAACCCGATCAGGACGCCCGATGCGATTGTTGTTTGTCCATCAGAATTTTCCCGGCCAATGGGTGCATGTCGCGCGTCATTATCAGCGCGAGGGTCATGAGGTCGTCGCCATCCGCGATCAGACCAACCCCAAGAAGGATTTTGTCACCACAGCCGCCTACGGTTTCAAGCAACCGGTGTTTCCGACGCCGCATCCTGCGCCATTTGCCAGTCATTTTGAGGAGCGGGTCATGCGTGCCGAAGCTGTCGCCGTGGCAGCGCTGGAACTCAAGAAACGCGGGTTCGAGCCGGATCTGATCGCCGGGCACGGCGGCTGGGGCGAAAGCCTGTTTCTCAAGGAAATCTGGCCGAAGGCAAAATCCATCCTCTACGCCGAGTTCTGCTATCGCACACACGGAGCCGATACCGATTTCGACCCCGAGTTCGGCAAGCCGGCGATCCGCGCCCAGTTCAACACCGCCGCCAAGAATACCGTGATGTTCACCGCGCTCGCCTATGCTGACCGCGGTCTCGCCCCGACCTACTGGCAGCGCGACGGCTTTCCCGAGCATATGCGCGCGCATATCGAGGTCATTCACGACGGGATCGATACCGCGGCGATCCGCCCCGATGCGGACTGCCGCGTCTCGCTCGGTCCCGATCGGCTGATCTTCAAGCCGGGCGACGAGGTCGTCACCTTCGTCTCACGCAATCTGGAGCCTTATCGGGGCTACCATATCTTCATGCGATCATTGAAGAAAATCCAGAAACTGCGACCCAATGCCCATGTCGTGATCATCGGCGCGGACGGCGTTTCGTATGGCCGCAACCCGCCGGAAGGCAAGACCTGGAAGTCGATCTTCCTTGATGAGGTCAAGGCTGATCTCGACATGAGCCGCATCCATTTCGTCGGCCGCGTGCCCTATCAGACCTACCTGAGCCTGCTTCAGGTCTCGATGGCGCATGTCTACCTGACCTATCCCTTCGTGCTGTCGTGGTCGATGCTGGAATCGATGGCCGCCGGGTGTCTCGTCATCGGCTCGAAAACCCCGCCGGTCGAGGAGGTCATCGAGCACGGCAAGAACGGTGTTCTGGTCGATTTCTTCGATTCCGACGCGTTGGCCGATGCCATCGTCACCGCCCTGCGCAAGCCCGGCCGCTACAATCCGGTGCGGCGAAAGGCCCGTGACACTATCGTAAGCCGTTATGATCTCAAAACAATCTGCTTGCCGCAGATGTGCCGCTTTTTCGAAAGCGTCGCCGGAAGTTCATGACCCGAGTTGCCGCGCTGGCTCTGCCCTTCCTGCGCCATAATCGTCGGTCAGAACGCTCAGCCGTCAATCTGGGGGAGGCTCGGGGATGACCTTCGACAATCTCGGCAAACCGTTCAGCAAGGCGGAAATGGACGCCATTCGCCGCGCCACACGCGATGAAAGCGGCCTGTTGGCCGACGTTCTCGCGCTCGTCCGGCGTGTCGCCCGGCGCATTCCGTTCGCCGAGGACGCGCTGGCGCTGTACTTTTGTGCCCGTGATCCGATGACCGATACCCGCGTCAAGCTGATCGTGCTGGCCGCGCTGGCCTATTTTGTCCTGCCGATCGATGCCGTTCCCGACCTTCTGCCACTGTTCGGCTTCGGCGACGATGCCGCCGTGCTCGCCGCGGCCGTCGCTGCGGTCCGCGGCTCGATCAGCGACCTGCACCGCCGCAAGGCCCGCGAGACACTCGACAGTTTTGACTGACCGGAAGGTGAAACGCTTGTCGAACCGGTGTTCGGCGGCCCGCGGACGGCCTCCGGGCGCCGCCGAACGCGCCGGTCGTCGCGGGGTGATTTGGCCATTGCGGCAACCTCGGCTAAAACGAATCATCTTGTAGGGCCCTAGCGCCCCGCCTTACTCACGGGTTGCCCGATGTTGCTCAAACCGATCGTCGTCCTGTCCATCGTCGCCACGCTCGGGCTGGCGGCCAGCCCTGCCGCCGCACAGGCGAGCAAGAAGAAGGAACCTGCGGCAAAGGCCAAGAAGGCGGAGCCCGCCAAGGGCAGGGCGTCTGATGCGGCCAAGGCTGCGGCGCCCGCCGGCACCTTCCTCATCGCCACCTATGGCGACTGGGGCGCCTATACCTCGGGCAAGGACAAGACGAAGGTCTGCTATGCCCTGTCCCAGCCCAAGGACCGTCTGCCCAAGGGGCTGACGCGCGATCCGGCCTATGTCTTCATCTCCAACCGCCCCGGCGATGGGGCGCGCAATGAGTTTTCGGTCATCATGGGCTTCCCGCTCAAAACCGGCGGACCGGCCAGCGTCGGCATCGGCAATGCCAGCTATGTGATGCTGACCAAGGACAAGAGCGGCTGGCTCAAGAACCCGGCCGAGGAAGCCCCGCTCATCGAGGCGATGAAAAAGGCCAGCGCCATGACCATCAAGGCAACCTCCGGCAAGGGCAACGAGACAACCGACCGCTATTCCCTGTCGGGTCTCAACCAGGCGCTCGACCGCGCCCAGAAGGAATGTCCCTGAGGTCGCTGGCCGGTCAGGGCGAAGACGCTGACAAGGCAGGCGCTTTCATGCTAAGGGCGCCAGATGAGCAGCGTTCAGAGCCTTGAGAAAACCGCCGAAAGCACCGCACCCGTCGCCCTCATCGGAGCCGACCGTCGCCCCTCGCTTGTCGGGCTGACCCGCGCCGAGATCGGCGAGCGTCTTGCCGCGCTCGGCATTCCGGCCAGGGAAATCCGGATGCGGGTGGCACAGGTCTGGCACTGGCTCTATGTGCGCGGGATCAGCGATTTTTCAGAGATGACCAACGTCGGCAAGGCGTTGCGCACCCTGCTGGCCGACCAGTTCACGCTGGCCCGGCCCGAGATCGTCTCCGAGCAGGTTTCGACCGATGGCACCCGCAAGTGGCTGTTGCGCATGCCGCCGACCGGCCCGCTCGACAAGGGCGCCGAGATCGAATGCGTCTATATCCCCGAACAGGACCGCGGCACGCTGTGCGTGTCCAGCCAGGTCGGCTGCACGCTGACCTGCACCTTCTGCCACACCGGCACCCAGCGGCTTGTCCGCAACCTGTCAGCCGCCGAGATCGCGGCGCAGGTCGTCGTCGCCCGCGACCGGCTCAACGACTATCCCGGCCGCACGCCGCCCGACGGCGCCTTCGTGCCGACCGACGGCGGGCGGTTCGTCTCGAACATCGTGTTCATGGGAATGGGCGAGCCGCTCTACAATACGGATGCGGTGATCAACGCCATCGGCGTGCTGACTGATCCCGAGGGGCTGCAACTGTCGCGCCGCCGCATCACGGTCTCGACCTCCGGCGTCGTGCCGGAGATCACACGGCTCGGCGCGGCGGCCAACGCCATGCTGGCGATTTCCCTGCACGCGACCAACGATGCGCTGCGCGACAAACTGGTGCCGATCAACAAGAAATACCCGATCGCCGCGCTGATGGAAGCCTGCCGCACCTATCCGGGCCTGACCAATGCCCGCCGGATCACGTTTGAATACGTCATGCTCAAGGGCGTCAACGACAGCCCCGCCGAGGCCCGGGCACTGGTCCGTCTGCTGAAGGGCATTCCGGCCAAGATCAACCTGATCCCGTTCAATCCGTGGCCCGGGACGATCTATGAATGCTCCGATTGGGATACGATCGAACGGTTTTCCCAGATCGTTTTCGATGCCGGCTATTCCTCGCCGATCCGCACGCCGCGCGGCCGCGACATCCTTGCCGCCTGCGGCCAGTTGAAGAGCGAGACGGAAAAGCTGCGCGCCCGCGCCCGGATGATGCTGGAGGAACAGCTCGCGCTCGGTGCCGACTAGAGCAGTGTCCGATCAGGCGGTCACCGCCCCTGCGTCGTCAGGATCGTGACGGCAAAGGCACCGAACACCGAGGCGAAGATGTAGTCGATCAGCCGCATCACCTTCGGCCGCGCCTTCAGCCCGTCGATCAGCCGCTCGGCGACGAGGATCATCGCGATCGCCAGAGGAATCGAAAAGACGATGAAATAGACCCCGAGGAACAGCAGCTTGCCGGTCACATGAGGATCGGTTGCGGCAACAAACTGCGGCAGGAAGGTGATGAAGAACAGGATCACCTTCGGATTGGCGAGATTGACGCCGAGGCCAAGCAGGAATGTCTTTTTCAGATCGAGCGGCTGGCGCGCCTCATCGCGGATATTGAGCGACGAGCCGTTCTTCAGCGCATCCCACGCCAGATAGAGCAGATAGAGCGCGCCGAAGACCTTCAGCACCGTGAACGCGGTGGCGGAGGCGGCAATGATCGCCGAGAGCCCGAGGGCGGCGGCCAGCGTGTGCACACAGGCCCCGGTCAGCGCGCCGGCCATCGAGGCGATGCCGGCCCAGCGCCCGCCCTGTACGGTCTTGGCCAGAAACAGGCTCATGTCCGGCCCCGGCGTGATGAACAGCACGAAGCAGGCCAGCGTGTAGGACAGGAAGACCGAAAGATCGGGCAGAAAGGTCATGGGGCAGAATCCGGCAACGGCTGGGATGGTTGTTCTTAACCGCTGACCGGGCTCACGTCAGCCCGAATTCACGGACCGGCATTGTGCCCGCGCATCACCGGCGCGGCGCCTCGACAGCGCCGAGCACCGCACCGGGCCGGCGTCCGTCGCCATCCTGCACGATGACCGCAAAGCCCCGCACCGGATCCGCCTCGACCTCACCGGGCAGATCGAGCGACAGCGCCGCGCCTTCATACGCGCCGAGCTCCCGCATCGCGGTGACGACATTGGCGTACTGGATCTCGCGGCCCGAATTCTCGCCGCGTGCGATGCTGACGGTATGGCTGCGGTCGAAGGTCACCAGCACGATCCGGCCCTTGACCGACGCTGCGGGGATGGCCAGCCGCCAGCGGCCGGCCTGCTGCTCGAGACCGAGTGACAGCGACAGCACGCCGTCCTGCGCGCCGGTGTCCTTGCGCGCCGTCTCGATGGCGGCGAGATCGGAACCACGGACGTGGGCAATGCCATTGACCACGGCCTGCGGCGTGTAGACGTTGCGGTCACCGCGGCTGCGGCAATAATCCTTCTGCCGCTCGGAAAACACGGTCTTGGCCAGCGTGTCCTTCCAGCCCAGATGATCCCAGATCGTCACCGGCAGGGTCAGCGCCAGCACGTCGGCCTCGCGCGCCAGACTCTGGAACAGCCGGTCGGCCGGCGGGCAGGCCGAACAGCTCTGGCTGGTGAACAGTTCAAGCACCGCGCGCACCGGCTCGCCCCGCCGCACCGGACCGGCACTGGCGGCGCCACCGATCACGGCAGCGAGGAGAACGAGAAGGGTGCGACGGAAGATCATCGAGGTCCGGCTTGTGGCGCGATTTCCCAACGTCCCTAGCCGATCCCGCCATCAGGCGAAAATCACAAGAGGGTGTAGGGTTCGTCACGCCGGAAAAAAGCCGCCGCCCGCGAAGGGGCGACGGCTGGCTGGCGATGGCGCCGGTTACGCGGCAAGACCGCGCAGGACGTAGTGCAGGATGCCCGAGTTCCTGAAGTACTCGATCTCCTCGGCGGTATCGATACGGCAGATGATCGGCACTTTCTTCACCGATCCGTCGGCCGAGGTGATGACGGCGGTCATCTTCTGGCGCGGGCGGATTTCGGTCACGCCCTCGATGGTCACCGTCTCGTCGCCCTTCAGACCCAGCGTCTGCCAGCTCGTGCCCTCTTCGAACACGAACGGGATGACGCCCATGCCGACAAGGTTGGAGCGGTGGATGCGCTCGAAGCTCTGGGCGATCACCGCCTTGACGCCGAGCAGCGTCGTGCCCTTGGCCGCCCAGTCGCGCGACGAGCCGTTGCCGTATTCGATGCCGCCGAAGATCACCAGCGGCACCTTTTCCGCCTGGTATTTCATCGAGGCGTCGTAAATCGACATCTCGTCCTTGGACGGATAGTGGATGGTGAAGCCGCCCTCGCGCCCGTTCGGCCCCATCATGTGGTTGCGCAACCGGATGTTGGCGAAGGTGCCGCGCATCATCACCTCATGATTGCCGCGACGGGTGCCATACTGGTTGAAATCGGCGACCTCTACCTTGTTGTCCATCAGGTACTTGCCAGCCGGGGAAGCCGCCTTGATCGAGCCGGCGGGCGAGATGTGATCGGTGGTGATCTTGTCGCCGAGCAGGCCGAGAATGCGCGCGCCGGTGATGTTGCTGGTACCGACCGGCGTTTTGGTGATGCCGCGGAAATAGGGCGGGTTCTGCACATAGGTCGATTTGTCGTCCCAGGCATAGGTCTGGCCTTCCGGCGCCTTGACCTTGGCCCAGTTCTCGTCGCCCTTGAACACGTCCTTGTACTTGTCGGCAAAGATCTTCCTGGTCACGAACTTGGCGATGAACTCCTGGATTTCCTTGGAGGTCGGCCAGATGTCCTTGAGATAGACCGGCTTGCCCTTCTTGTCGGTGCCGAGCGGCTCCTTGGTCAGGTCCATCTGCACGGACCCGGCGAGCGCATAGGCGACAACCAGCGGTGGCGAGGCGAGATAATTGGCCTGCACATCCGGCGAGACGCGGCCCTCGAAGTTGCGGTTGCCCGACAGCACGCCGGCCGCGATCAGGCCCGAATCGTTGATCGCCTTGGAGATTTCAGCCGGCAGCGGACCCGAATTGCCGATGCAGGTGGTGCAGCCGAAACCGACGAGGTTGAAGCCGATCTTGTCGAGATCCTTCTGCAGGCCCGAATTGGCGAGGTATTCCGCCACCACCTGCGACCCGGGCGCCAGCGAGGTCTTGACCCACGGCTTCTGCTTGAGGCCGCGGGCGACGGCATTGCGCGCCAGCAGGCCGGCGGCGATCAGCACGCTCGGGTTGGAGGTGTTGGTGCACGAGGTGATCGCGGCGATCGCCACATCGCCATGGCCGAGGTCGAAGTCCTTGCCCTCGACCTTGACGCGGCGGCCGATCTCGGCACCCTTCTTGTAGTCGTTCTGCATCGCGCCAGCGAAACCGGCAGCGACATCCTCGAGCGCAACGCGGCCTTCGGGGCGCTTCGGCCCGGCCATCGACGGCACGACCGAGGCCAGATCGAGCGACAGCGTGTCGGTGAACACCGGATCGGGCGAGGCCTTGGTGCGGAACATGCCCTGCGCCCTGGCATAGGCTTCCACCAGCGCGACGCGCGCCTTCTTGCGGTTGGTCATCGCAAGGTAGTTGATCGTCTCGGCATCGATCGGGAAGAAGCCGCAGGTGGCACCGTACTCCGGTCCCATGTTGGCGATGGTCGACCGGTCGGCCAGCGGCATGGTGTTGAGGCCGGGGCCGTAGAACTCGACGAACTTGTTGACCACGCCCTTCTTGCGCAGCATCTGCACGACAGTCAGCACGAGGTCGGTCGCGGTGACGCCTTCCTTGAGCTTGCCGGTCAGCTTGAAGCCGATCACCTCGGGCAGCAGCATCGACTGCGGCTGGCCGAGCATCGCCGCTTCCGCCTCGATGCCGCCGACGCCCCAGCCGAGCACGGCAAGGCCGTTGACCATGGTGGTGTGGCTGTCCGTGCCGACGACGGTGTCGGGATAGGCGACCTCGACCGTGGTCGTGGTCTTGCCCTTCTTCACCTTCTCCTTGCGCGTCCACACGGTCTGGGCCAGATACTCGACGTTGACCTGATGGCAGATGCCGGTGCCGGGCGGTACGACGCGGAAGTTGTTGAACGCGCCCTGGCCCCATTTCAGGAACTTGTAGCGCT
>CALCZO010000196.1 GCA_937903315.1 uncultured Alphaproteobacteria bacterium | reverse complement strand
AAGCCGCTGATCGTCTACTACAAGGACATCGGCTATCTCGACATGGCGGACCTGAAGGCGCTGTTTGCCGACGGAACGCTGTGCGCGCTCAAATACGGCGTGCTGGTGCCCGATCCGAACGTCGACCCCGAATTGCGCGCCATTCTCGATGCCATCAATCCCGATCTGGTGATTTCCGGCAGCGGAGAACTGCCCGTCGTCGCCCATGCCGAGACCTTCGGGCTGAGGGCGTTCACCTCGGGCTGCGTCTCGATCGCGCCGGCGTTGTCGATGCGGATTCTGGCCGCCATCGCGCGCGGCGACTTTGCCGGGGCGCGCGCGGTGCGTGAGGTGTTCCTGCCGCTTGAACATGCGCGCGAGAAGCACTCGCCGATCCGGGTGCTGCATGCGGCGGTGGGGCTGGCCGGCGTGGCGCGGACCGGACCCGTTTATCCGATGCTGTCCGACCTGACCGATGCGGCGGTGCTCGACGCCATCGCACGGCAGGCGCAGGCGCTGCTGGCTGCCAATGCCAGCGGTCTGGCTGAGGCTGCCGAATGAGCCGGCGGATCGACCGCCTCCTCATCACGGGAGCCGCCGGGCGGATCGGCCGATCGCTGCGCCAGCGTCTTGCCGGCGACTTTTCGCTGATCAGGCTCACCGATATCCTGCCGATGGAGCCGGCGGGCGCAGGCGAGGAAGTGGTGGTCTCAGACCTTGCCGATGGACCTGCGATGGCCCGCCTGTGCGAGGGCATCGATGCGATCATTCATCTCGGCGGCAACCCGCGCGAGGTTCCCTGGGAGGAAACGGTGCCGCCGAACATTCTCGGCGTCATCAACCTGTGGGAGGGCGCGCGCAAGGCCGGCGTCGACCGGGTGCTCTATGCCAGTTCGAACCATGCCACCGGTTTTTATCGCCGCGACGACCGGCTCGACCACAACAGCCCGTCCCGGCCCGACGGGCGCTATGGCCTGACCAAGGCCTTCGGCGAGGATCTGGCGCAGCTTTATGCCTACAAGTACGGCGTGCGCGGGCTGATGATCCGGATCGGCTCGTTCCAGCCCGAACCGCTCGACGAACGGATGCTGGCGACCTGGCTGAGCCACGACGATTGCGAGCGGCTGATCCGGACAGGGCTTGAGGCCGACTACACCTACGAGATCGTCTATGGCATCTCGCGCAATACCCGCGCGTGGTGGGACAATGCCAATGCCTACCGTCTGGGCTATGACCCCCGCGACGACTCAGAGCGATTTGCCGCAGCGGTCGTCGGCAAGACAACGGCCGACCCGATTGCCGAGACGTTCCAGGGCTCGGTGTTTGCCAGTGTCGAGTTTTCCGGTCCGCCAACCCGCGTGCCGCCCTACGAGCGCCCCTGACATGAACATCACCGACGTCCGCGTCACCACCTTCCGGCACATCGTCCACACGGTCAAGGACGCGGACGGGCATACCCATCCCGGCCCGGCCCGGCAGGTGCAGTCCTCAATCCTGACGATTGTCGCCGAAGGCGCCGAGGGACATGTCCATGGGCCGAGCGAATTGCTCAGGCCGTTCGTGATCGATGCGTTCGTACGCAAGGTTCTGATCGGCCAGAACGCGCTGATGCGCGAGAAGCTGTGGCATGATCTGGCCCACTGGCAGCGCGGGAGCGCCTCGATGCTGACCGACCGGATTCTGGCGCTGGTCGATCTGGCATTGTGGGATCTTGCCGGGCGGGCGCTCGGCGTGCCGGTCTACAAGCTGATCGGCGGCTATCGCGACAAGGTGCCGGCCTATGCCTCGACGATGTGCGGCGACGAGATCGACGGCGGGCTGAAGACGCCGGAGGACTACGCGCGCTTTGCCGACTGGTGCAAGAACATGCGCGGCTACAAGGCGCTAAAGCTGCACACCTGGATGCCGCCGGTTTCGTTCGCCCCGTCGGTGGAGATGGACATCAAGGCCTGTGCGGCCGTGCGCGAGGCGGTGGGGCCGGATTTTCCGCTGATGCTGGATGCCAGCCACTGGTACAGCCGGCAGGATGCGATCCGGCTCGGCCGCGCGGTCGAGGCGCTCGGGTTCACCTGGTTCGAAGAACCGATGGAAGAGGCTTCGATGTCGTCCTATGTCGCGATGACGCAGGAGCTGACAATCCCCGTCATCGGCCCGGAAACGGCAGAGGGCAAGCATTTCGCCCGCGCCGAATGGATCAGGGCGGGAGCCTGCGACATTCTGAGGACCGGCGTGCACGATGTCGGCGGGCTGACGCCGGCGCTCAAATGCGTCCATCTTGCCGAGAGTTTCAACATGAACTGCGAGGTGCATGGCACCGGGGCCGGCAATCTGACCCTGTGCGCCGTGCAGCCGAACGGCCGCTGGTACGAACGCGGTCTGCTGCACCCGCATCACGACTATGATGCAACGCCTGATTTTCTCGTCGCGCCGGAAGACCCGATGGACAGCGAGGGCTTTGTCCACCTGTCGCAGGAGCCGGGTCTGGGTGCCCGGTACAACTGGGATTTCATCGGCGACACCACCATTTCAACGCACTGAGGCCTGCCATGAAGATCACCGCCCTGCGCAGTTTCATGTCGCGCGATGCCAACCGGCCGCGCGTCATCATCGCCATCGATACCGACGAGGGCATCACCGGCTGGGGCGAATGCTACAATCACGGGCCGGACCGGGCGCTGATGCCGCTGCTTGACTATTACTTCGGCCAGATCGCCGGGCATGACCCGACGCGGGTCGAGTTCCTCTATCTCAAGCTGCTGCAGCACAACCGGTTCCCGCCCGGCGCGCTGGGTCTGGCGGCGATGTCGGGAATCGACCATGCGCTGTGGGACATTTCGGCCAAGGCGCTCGGCGTGCCGGTCTATCAACTGCTCGGCGGGCGCTGCCGCGACAAGATCCGGGTCTATTCCGGCGTCTATACCGCGCCGGACCCGGCCATCGCCCATGACCAACTGGCAAAACTCAATGCCGACTGGGGCTTTACCGCCTTCAAGCTCTCGCCCTACCGGATCGATCATCACGCCAGCCGCTGGGGCGAGGTGGTGCGCACCAGCGCCGAGTATTTCCGGCAGTTGCGTGAGGTCTGCCCCGGCGACTACGAGATTGCCTTCGATGCGCATGCCAAGATCTTCGAGCCGTGGCAGGCGATGCAGCTCGGCAATGCGCTGGCACCCTACGATCCGCTGTTTTTCGAAGAGCCGATCCGGCCCGAGCATATCCCGGCGTGGGGCGAGCTGAAGCGCGGCCTGACCGTGCCGCTGGCGACCGGGGAATCGCTCTACAACCGGTTCGAGTTCCTGGCGCTGCTCTCGGCCCGCGGTGCCGATATCGTCCAGCCCGATATCTGCGTGGTCGGCGGCATCACCGAGATGCGCAAGATCGCGGCGCTGGCCGATGCCCATTACGTGTCCGTCGCCCCGCACAATCCGATGGGGCCGCTGGCCACTGCCGTGAACGTGCACTTCTCGGCCGCGATCACCAATTTCAAGATCCTCGAATATCGCCTGCCGACCCAGCGCTACATGGGCACCGACCATTCGGACGAAGGCTGCTACGTGCTCGACCCCTACCTGCCGGTCGGCGGCTATCTTGAGCTCAGGCCCGACCGGCCCGGCTGGGGCGTCGAGATGGACGAAACCTATCTGGCTTCCGACCGCTACATCCACTGGGAACGCAAGCTGCCGGTGCGGCCGGACGGGTCCTATGCCTTCATGTGAGCGATGCCCGGCTGACGCGTCAGGCGAGGTTGGAAATCTCGACCAGGTTGCCGTCGGGATCGCGCAGATAGATCGAGCGGAGCGGTCCGGTCGCGCCGGTGCGCGGGCT
>CALCZO010000195.1 GCA_937903315.1 uncultured Alphaproteobacteria bacterium | reverse complement strand
AACTCTCGACCTCTCCCTTACCAAGGGAGTGCTCTACCACTGAGCTACGGCAGCGAACCTGTTGTCCGGGGCGGCTTGTGCCACAGGCTATCAGTCATGGCAAGCGCCAAACGCGCCGCTGTTCATGGCGGCGCGCCCGGCCGGTCTGAACGGCGGATCAGCCGCCGGCCGGTGAAAAAACCGTGATCGAGGCCGTGGAGGCCGTCGACCTGACCACCTTGTGCTGGCGCGGCAGATCGAGCGCCTCCCAGACCTCGTCCAGCGCCGCCACAAGCTGGTCGATCAGCGCATCGGTATGGAACGGAGTCGGCGTGATCCTGAGCCGCTCTGTGCCGCGCGGCACGGTGGGATAGTTGATCGGCTGGACGTAGATGCTGTGCCGGTCGAGCAACCGGTCCGACGCCAGCTTGGCCAGCGCGGCATCGCCCACCATCACCGGCACGATATGGGTCGGATTGTCGAGCACCGGAATGCCGGCCTGGGCCAGACGCTCCTTGACCGCGCGCACCTGACGCCGCTGGCCCTCGCGCTCGGTCTTCGAACCGCGAAGGTGATGAATGGCGGCGCGGGCGGCAGCGGCCACCGGAGGCGGCAGCGCCGTGGTGAAGATGAACCCTTGCGCGTGGCTGCGCACGGCGTCGATCATCGCCTCGGAGCCGGAGATATAGCCACCGAAACAGCCGTAGCCCTTGGCCAGCGTGCCCTGCACGATATCGAGCCGGTCCATCGCGCCGACTTCCTCGGCATAGCCGGCGCCGTGGTCGCCATACATGCCGACGGCATGGACCTCGTCGATATAGGTCAGCGCCCCGTACTTCTCGGCCAGATCGCAGATGGCGTGGATCGGCGAGACATCACCATCCATCGAATAGACGCTCTCGAAGACGATCAGCTTGGGCCGCTTGGGATCGGCGGCAGCGAGCAGTTCCTCAAGGTGGGCAGCGTCGTTGTGGCGGAAGATGGCGCGGGCGCGGCCAGCGCGGCGCACACCGTCGATCATCGAATTGTGGTTGTCGCTGTCGGACAGGATCAGGCACTCTGGCAGCAGCTGGGCGACCGTGGAAATCGCGGTCTGATTGGCGACATAGCCCGAGGAAAACACCAGCGCGGCCTGCTTGCCGTGCAGACTGGCCAGTTCCTTCTCCAGTTCGATCACCGCGTGGCTGTTGCCGGAGATGTTGCGCGTGCCACCGGCGCCGACGCCGCAATCGCTCGCCGTGCGCACCATGGCCTCGACCACATCCTTGTGGCGGCCCATTCCGAGATAATCGTTGGAGCACCACACCGTAACATCACGCGCGCCGGAGCCGGAATGCCAGGTCGCGACCGGAAACCGGCCCGAGTCCCGCTCGATCTCGGTGAACACCCGGTACCGCTTTTCCGCCTTCAGTGCCGCGCGGGCTGCTTTGAACGTGCCTTCGTAGTCGAACATGACCCATTCTCCCGACCGGCCCCTCTTCCGAGCCTGGCTTTGAGTTTATGCCCATCTTTGCGTCGGTGTTTGATTTTGCGCAAGTGGCCGCATTTGCAGCACAATCGACACCGTCTATAGGCATCAGTGTCTGTCGGCGCAAAAGCTGTCTTTGCCATGAATCAAAAACCGAAATCTCCGGAGAGGTCCGGCGCCCCCGCGGCAGCGGCCGCCGCCGAACGCGCCGAGCGCCTTGCCGCAGCCCTGCGCGACAACCTCAGGCGGCGCAAGGCACAGGGCAAGGCCCGCGCCCGCGCCGAGGACGATCCTCCCGCCACGCCTCCCGGCCCGCCGGGCAAGGACAGCTAGCCGCTGCCTTCCGGTGTCATTTTTTGCTGCCAGCCCCGCACAATATGCTATGGGCGGGCAAAAGTTTGCGGCGGGGACCTTCAGCGGTCTCCGCCCTTGCCATCGCGCTTCACGGAACGGGTTCATGGACAGCATCAAGATCACGGGCGGCCAGCGGCTCAACGGCGTCATCCCGATTTCGGGAGCCAAGAACGCGGCGCTGCCGCTGATGATCGCGGCGCTGCTGTCCGACCGTCAACTGGTGCTGGAGAATGTGCCGCGCCTGTCGGACGTTCGGGCGCTGACCCGCATTCTCGGCAACCACGGCGTCGACATCACCATTGCCGGCAAGCGGCGCGGCGAGGCGCAGGACGGCGGTGACACGCTGCTGATCAACGCCGCCTCGATCGTCGATACCTGTGCGCCCTATGATCTGGTCTCGACGATGCGCGCCTCGTCGTGGGTGGTCGGGCCGCTGATCGCGCGGATGGGCGAATGCCGGGTGTCGCTGCCGGGCGGCTGCGCCATCGGCACGCGGCCGGTCGATCTGCATATCATGGCGCTGCAACGGCTGGGCGCGACCATCGACATCGAGGAAGGCTATATGGTCGCCCGCGCGCCGAAAGGCCTGAAGGGTGCGGAAATCTTCTTCCCGATGGTCACGGTCGGCGGCACGCATGTCGCATTGATGGCGGCAACGCTGGCGAATGGCACCACGGTCATCCACAATGCGGCGCGCGAGCCCGAAGTGGTCGATCTCGCCGATTGTCTCAACAAGATGGGAGCCCGAATCACCGGCGCCGGCACCCAGACGATCGTGATCGACGGCGTGACGCATCTGAACGCGGCGAC
>CALCZO010000194.1 GCA_937903315.1 uncultured Alphaproteobacteria bacterium | reverse complement strand
GCATCGCCGAGGAGGACCTGCGCCTGCGCGGGGAGGGCGATGTGCTTGGCACCCGTCAGTCGGGCATGCCGGGGTTCCGCATCGCGCGGCTTGAGCGGCATGGCGAATTGCTGCGCATGGCGCGGCAGGATGCCGAACTGGTGCTGACGCGCGATCCTGACCTGACCTCGACGCGCGGGCAGGCACTGCGCCTGCTGCTTTATCTGTTCGAGCGCGAGGAGGCAGTGAAGCTGTTCCGCGCCGGATGATCCACAGGAGCCCTTGATGACCGACGATCCCGTCTTCGCCCGCACGCCCGCACCGCCCTATTACGCGGTGATCTTCACCACCCGGCGCACGGCGGGCGACAACGGCTACGAGGCGATGGCGCACCGCATGGCCGCGCTGGCGGCGACGATGCCGGGCTATCTCGGAGCGGAATCCGTGCGGGCGCAGGACGGGGCGGGGATTACCGTTTCCTACTGGGAGAGCGAGGCCGCCATTCTCAACTGGAAACGCAATGCCGACCATGTCGCTGCGCGCGAGCACGGCCGGCGCGACTGGTATCAGCACTACGAACTCAGGGTGGCGAAGGTCGAGCGGGCCTATGCGTTCACGCGGCAGGCGGACTGACCTTTGCGACGGTCGCGCATCGTCCCCGGTCAGGACGGGGCAAACGGCGATTTCGTGCTCGATACCAGTTTGGCCAGTTCTGCCTGCTGCTGCTCTTCCTTGAGCAGGCCGAGCGACAGCACGATCTTGAACGCGTCATCGACCGAGGTCTGGATTTCCACCACTTCGGCCCGGCGGATGAAGAAGAAGAAGCCGGTTGTGGGGTTGGG
Source organism: uncultured Alphaproteobacteria bacterium (assembly GCA_937903315.1). GTDB lineage: Bacteria > Pseudomonadota > Alphaproteobacteria > Rhizobiales > Beijerinckiaceae > JAIUNP01. The sequence goes on along the minus strand of CALCZO010000194.1, from coordinate 3,688 downwards.
CGCGCAGGGCAGGAACACCGAGACATAATCGTCGTCGCCCGGCAGCTTGGCCGCGATGTCGCCCGAGGGGGGCGACGAGATGAACACGATCGACCACAGCCCCGGCCCCGGATACTGCACCAGCCCAACCTTGCGGAAGGAGGTGCCCGACTGCGAGAAGATCGTCTCGAAGATCTGCTTGGCGCTCTTGTAGAGGCCACGGACGATCGGCATCCGGTTGACGACGCTCTCGCCGAGATCGAGCAGCGTGCGTCCGACGAGGTTGGCGGTCAGGAACCCCAGCATCGTCAGGCCGACGAACAGGATCAGCAGGCCGAAGCCGGGAAGCGAGAACGGCAGGTAGGTGTCGGGCCAGTATTTTGCCGGCACGAACGGCTTGACCCACGAATCGATCCAGTTGATCAGCGACCACGACAGATAGGCCGTGACCGCCAGCGGCCCCGCGACGACCAGCCCGGTCAGGAAATAGCCGCGCAGCCGCGCACCGCGCGGAAGATGCGCAGGTTCGGTCACAACGGGCGGCAGCGGCGGGACGGTTGACATCGGTTCGGCTCCACCGTGCTCCATAGCAAGACTGGTGCCGAAGGAAAGCGGGCAATTGGGGGAACGCGGCCCGACGGTGTCGCCGGGCCGGGCGCGATCATGACAGCATGGGGCAGGCCGGTGATTCCGGCCTCACTCCACCGTGACGGACTTGGCGAGGTTGCGCGGCTGGTCGACGTCTTTGCCCATCGCGACCGCAGTATGATAGGCGAGCAGCTGGATCGGCACCGAATAGACGATTGCCGTGAAATTCGGCGCCATATCGGGCATTTCGATCGACCGGGCGTCAGTCAGCCCGGTTTCATGCACGATTCCCTTCGGGCCGACGATCAGGATCTGGCCGCCGCGCGCGGCAACCTCCTGCACGTTCGAGACCGTCTTGTCGAACCACTGGTCGCGCGGGGACAGGACGATGACCGGCAGCGTTTCCTCGATCAGCGCGATCGGCCCGTGCTTGAGTTCGCCCGCCGCATAGCCCTCGGCGTGGATGTAGCTGATTTCCTTCAGCTTCAGCGCGCCTTCCAGCGCGAGCGGATAGGACGTGCCGCGCCCGAGATAGAGCACATCCTTGGCCTTCGACAGGTCCTTTGCCACGACTTCGATGTCGTGCTCATGCTTCAGCGCTTCGGCAACGAGGCCGGGGACGAGGATCAGTTCGTTGACCAGCCGCTGCTCGGCGGCCGCATCGATGGTTCCGCGCCGGGCGCCCGCCGCAATCGCCAGCGCGGCGAGTACCGACAACTGGCAGGTGAACGCCTTGGTCGAGGCCACGCCGATTTCCGGGCCGGCAAGGGTCAGGGCGACGACATCGCTTTCGCGCGCGATGGTCGAGGTCGGCACATTGACGACCGACAGGATATGCTGGCCGCAGGACTTGGCGTAGCGCAGCGAGGCCAGCGTGTCCGCCGTCTCGCCCGACTGCGAGATGAAGATCGACAGATCGCCCTCGTCGAGCGGCATTTCGCGATAGCGGAACTCGGAGGCGACATCGATCTCGACCGGCAGGCGGGCGATGCGTTCGAACCAGTATTTTGCCGTCAGCCCGGCGAGAAACGCCGTGCCGCAGGCTGAAATCGAGATTTTCTTCAGCTTGGCGAAATCGAACGGCAGGTCGAACGGCAGGCTGACGCGGCCCGCGCTCATGTCGAGATAATGGGCCAGCGTGCGGCCGATCACCTCGGGCTGCTCGTGGATTTCCTTGGCCATGAAGTGCTTGTGGTTGCCCTTGTCGACCAGGAAGGCGCCGGCCTGCGTCTTCTGCGACAGGCGGGTGACACGGGCGTTGCCGGCGTCGTAGAAGGTCGCGCCGGCGCGGGTCAGTTCCACCCAGTCGCCGTCTTCAAGATAGGTGATCGTGTCGGTGAACGGGGCAAGCGCCAGCGCGTCCGAGCCGAGGAACATCTCGCCATCGCCATGGCCGACCGCGAGCGGCGCACCGAGGCGCGCGCCGATCAGCAGGTTCTCCTCGCCCTCGAAAATGAAGCCGAGCGCGAACGCGCCGTGCAGGCGGCCAAGCGTCGCCGCCACCGCCGCATGCGGCGTGGCGCCGCTGCGCAATTCGCGGGTGACCAGATGGGCGACGACTTCGGTGTCGGTGTCGGACGAGAAGTTGACCCCCTCGGCGATCAGTTCCTCGCGCAGGGTGCGGAAATTCTCGATGATGCCGTTGTGGACGACGGCGACGCGGTCGGTGGCGTGCGGATGGGCGTTGTACTCGCTCGGACGGCCATGGGTGGCCCACCGGGTGTGGCCGATGCCGATATGGCCTTCGAGTGGTTCGAGGATCAGGCGGGCCTGAAGGTTCTTCAGCTTGCCTTCCGCCCGGCGGCGGGTGAGGTGGCCGCGCTCCAGCGTCGCGATGCCCGCCGAATCATAGCCGCGGTATTCGAGCCGCTTGAGCGAATCCAGAACCTGATGAGCCACCGGTCCGGTGCCGAGAACGCCTACAATGCCGCACATGCCTGAGCCTGCTCCAGTACAATGAACCGATGCCGGGTTTGCAAGCCTTGTGCCGGTTTGCCCGGCGGGCTTCAAATCACGTTCGGCAACGATTGTAAGAGTGAAAAAACGAATGGTTTTTCAGCGCTTTGACAGCAGTATCCGGATTCTGTCAATGGCCGGGCGCCGCAGCAGGCGGCCCCGTGACCGAATGCGTGGCCCGAATCCGGCCGCCGTGTCGCATCAAAGCGGGACAGGGCGGCAGGGCTGGTTCACCACGGCTTGGGAGCGCCGGACCGGACAAAGACGTCGAGGACCGGCACAGGGCCGGCCTTGACGGGTGGAGACAGGGCCGCCCGCGCCAAGCCTGCTGACAAACCGGTTCTGTCATGCTTGAAGGCGTCATGACCGCTGCATCCGATGATCACGCCCTTCGCCTCAAGCGCCTGCATTACCGCGCCAACCATCGCGGGATGCGCGAACTCGACATGCTGGTCGGCCAGTTCGCCGACGACCGGGTCCCCGGCATGACGCCGGACGAGGCGGCGGTATTCGAAGCGCTGCTCGCGGTCGAGGAGCCGGACCTGATGGCCTGGATCATCGGCACGGCGCCGGTGCCGGCCGAGCACGACACGCCGTTGTTCCGCCAGATGATGAGCTACGCCGGGCGGCTTTCGGCCGAAAAGCTCTGATCCATGGACAGCGTTCGCCTCAATTCGCTTCTCGCCAACGGCGCTGCCGTCACCCTGTCGGAGGTGGCGGACGGGGCCGAGGCGCTGGCGCTGGCCGAGGTGGCGCGCGCCCGGTTCAAGGCCGGGGTCGATGCGCCGGCGCTGGCCGTCTATGTCGCGCGGGACGGCCAGAGGCAGGCGGCAATCGAGGCCGGTCTGGCGTTCTTCGCGCCGGAAATCGAGGTGCTGTCGCTGCCGGCGTGGGATTGCCAGCCGTTCGACCGCGCCTCGCCGAATGCGCCGGTCGTTGCCCGGCGGATGACGACGCTGTCGCGTCTGGTGCGCTCGCGGGGGGGCGAGCGGCCGCGTGTCGTCGTCACCACCGTCAATGCGCTGCTGCAGCGCCTGCCGCCGGTCTCCTGGGTGTCGACCGAGAGCCTGTCGGCGGCGCCGGGCAATGCGGTGGACATCGGCGATCTTGCCCGCTGGCTCGACATCAACGGCTTTTCCCGGGCCGGCACGGTGCGCGATGTCGG
>CALCZO010000193.1 GCA_937903315.1 uncultured Alphaproteobacteria bacterium | reverse complement strand
CCGAGGCGGCGCTGCCCGAACCGATCGCCGCCCTTGCTCCGACCGAGGCACCTGTCGCGGTGGCGGAACCGGAACCCGCCGCGACGGCAACATGGTCACCGCCAGTTCGCCGCATCGTGCACAGGCTTGTCCCGGACCAGTCGCGTGACCTGGCGGGTGTCCTGCCCGAGCCAGACCCGTCACCGGCGCAAGGCGATGCCTATCGCGACGAGCTTGATGCGCTGTTTGCCCAGGCCTTCGGGCAGGAGAGCCGCGATCCGGCTCCCTCCGAGGGATCGCTCCGGGTCATCGAACGGCGCGAGGACGGGCTTGACGAGGCCTTTTTCGCCAACTGGACCCTGCGCCGCAACGCCGCCTGACCGGCTTTCAGTGGCCGAACTGCTCGCGCAGGATCCGCTCGTCAAGGCTGTGGCCGGGATCATGCAGCATCAGCATGTCGATGTCCGGGTCAATGGCGACATCAACCCGCACCACGTCACGCGTCTCGAAATGGTCCGCGACCGCGGCGACCGGCCGTTTGGCGGCCTCCAGCACCTCGATGCGGACAGCGGCGCGATCAGGCAGCAGCGCACCGCGCCAGCGACGGGGGCGGAAGGCCGAGAGCGGGGTCAGCGCGAGCAGCGGCGCATGCAGCGGCAGGATCGGCCCATTGGCCGAATAGTTGTATGCCGTCGAACCGGCCGGGGTGGCGACGAGCACACCGTCGGCAATCAGTTCGCCCATCCGCTCGGTTCCGTCGATCAGGATGCGCAGCTTGGCCGCCTGATGCGTCTGGCGCAGCAGCGAGACCTCGTTGACGGCGTGGGAGTGATGGGCTTTGCCCTCTGCATCGACCGCGCGCATCAGCAGCGGATGGATGACCGTGCGCTGTGCCGCCGCCAGTCGCTCACGCAGGTTCATCTCCGAATATTCGTTCATCAGAAAGCCGATGGACCCGCGGTTCATGCCGTAGATCGGCGTGGTCCGGCCCATGAACCGGTGCAGTACCTGCAACATCAGACCATCGCCGCCGAGCGCGACGACGACATCGGCGATGTCGGGATCATCGTCGCCGTAGTAGCGGGCAAGCCGGTCGCGCGCGGCCTGTGCCTCGGGCGCAACGGAGGCGACGAATGCGATGGAGTTGAAGGTATTGGGCAAGGGCGATGTCCGGGCGAGTCGCGCCATCATACGCTGCTGCAACAAAAAAGGGAGCCTGACCGGCTCCCTTTCTGTCGCAGGCCTGCCCGTGCCTGATTACAGCGCCGGTGACCAGACCGCCGGTTCGAAGCGGTAGCCGTTGCCGGCCTTCTCGATGAAGCCGGTGGCGGGGAAGGGCGCGTGATACATGTGCACGCGGGCCTTCTCCGCCGCTGCCATGTCGAGCAGGGCCTTGCGGGTGTCGGTCGCCTTGTTGCCATCCATGTCAAACACCGCCTGCCATTCCGGATTGCGGGCGAACAGGTGCGGGTTGTTGGTGGTGTCGGCAAGGCACATCAGCTTGTTGTTGCCGCTGGCCACCATGAAGACGTTGTGCCCCGGTGTGTGCCCCGGCGCGGCAACCGCCGTGATGCCGGTGACCACTTCCTTGCCGGCGTCGAACTGCTTGATGTCCTTGGCCATCGGCCCGAAGACACGCCGCGCGCCCATGAAACCGCCGCGACCAGCTTCGGGCACGGCATTCATGCGTGCATCGTCCATCCAGAACGCCCACTCGCCCGAGGGCACCATCACTTCGGCGTTGGGAAATACGGCGGTGCCGTCCTTCAGCCGCAGGCCGTTGATGTGGTCGCCGTGGAAATGGCTGATGATGATGGTGTCGACGTCCTTGGGATCGAACCCGGCGGCCTTGAAATTGGCCATCCAGCTGCCGGAGGTCGGCGCGCCGGAGTTGCCGTTGCCGGTGTCGATCAGAACCAGCTTGGAGCCGGTGTTGACGACGACCGTGGTGAACGGGATGAACACGCCGTTGCCGGGCAGGCGCGCGGCGTCGACAGCGGCCTTCACCTCATCTTCCATGGCGTTCTTGACGAAGCCGGCCAGCGGACGGACGAAGAAGCCGTCATTGATGGTGGTCACCTCGAACTCGCCCAGCTTCATGCGGAAGAAGCCGGGAGCCTGCGTGCCGGCCATCGGCGCCTTGGCTGCGGCGGGCAGGGCGGAGAGCGCGCCGGCGGCGGCGGCTCCGGCCATCAGATGTCTGCGGGAAAGGTCCATGGTCTGCTCCTCCGGTCATGATCGCGCAAACGGGGTTGATTCCCGCGCGGGGATATCCTGCCGGGCAGTCTGCACAGTTCGCCCGGCCATGGCACTCACATTTGAGTGTTCAGGCTTGCAGCGCTGCAAGATCCGTCAGGCAATGACGCCGGGCAGGGCAAGCCCGCGCCGTGTCAGCGCGGCAATGGCCGTGTTCTGGAGCAGGCATGCGATGGTCATCGGCCCGACACCGCCGGGCACCGGAGTGATCGCGCCGGCGATCGCTTTGGCCGCCTCGGTGTCGACATCGCCGACCAGCCGGCCGTCGTCCAGCCGGTTGATGCCGACATCGATGACGATGGCGCCGGGCTTGATCCAGTCGCCCTTGACGAAATGGGGCCGGCCGACCGCCGCAACCAGAATATCGGCGCTGCGGCAGACCGCGGGCAGGTCAGCGGTTTTCGAATGGGCGATGGTCACCGTGCAGTCGGCATTCAGCAGCAGCTGCGCCATCGGCTTGCCGACGATGGCCGAGCGGCCGACCACCACCGCATGCTTGCCCGCGAGGTTGCCCGTTACCGAGCGGATCAGGATCATGCTGCCCTGCGGGGTGCACGGCACCAGCGCGGCGCGGCCGGCCGAAAGGCGGCCGACGTTGATCAGGTGGAAGCCGTCGACATCCTTGTCAGGGTCGATTGCATCGATCACCCGCGCCGAATCGATATGCCGGGGCAGGGGAAGCTGGACGAGGATGCCGTCGACCGCCTGATCGGCATTGAGCCGGGCCACGAGGGCCAGCAGATCGGCCTCCGTAGTCGCTGCATCGAGCCGGTGCACGACCGAATTGAACCCGGCCTTTGCCGCCATCTTCTCCTTGGAGCCGACATAGACCTTGCTGGCCGCGTCCTCGCCCACCAGCACGACATGCAGGCCGGGGATAATGCCGTGACGGGTTTTCATTTCGGCCACCAGCGCCTGAACGCCGGCGCGGGTACGTTCGGCAATGGCCTTGCCGTCGATCAGGGTTGCGGACATGGTCGCGCCTGCCTTTTTGCCGGATTCGGATCGCAGCGGGGATGGTGCCGGTTGAGGGGATTGAACCCCCGACCTTCGGTTTACAAAACCGCTGCTCTACCGCTGAGCTAAACCGGCCTTTCCACGCGCAAGACGCGTTAGCAGGCGCAGGCGGAGGGCGCAAGATTGTGCCGGGGCGAACGCGTCGATTCCGGCCCGGTCACCGGATCATGCGCAGGATCACCGAGAGAACCAGCATGGCGGCGGCGACCTTGGCGGACAACTGGGCAAACTCGATCAGCACCTGCCGCCGGATGCCGGTAATGACGCGCTGGGCGCGGGCCGCATCGGGCCGGTCGTCATCATCGAGGATCAGCCAGATCTCGGTCTTCTTGTACGGCACGGACTCGGCCTTGGCCGCCATCAGCACCAGCACGAAGGCGACGAGCAGACTGCTCGCCCCGCCAAAGCGCAGCGCGCCGACCGGATCATACGACAGGCCGAGCATGGCGGTCAGAATGGCGAGCGAGGCAAAGCCGCAGCCGCGCGCAATCGAGAAAAACGCCACCGAACGGATCGGGTCGGGTGTGGTCTCAGCCATTGCGCCTCGCCTGAAGCTTCCCTTCGGCGAGTATAGGCGGCATGCCGGCGGCGGCAACGCCCGCCGGCGTTCACATTTTCGCGCTCAGGCGCTGGCGAACAGCATAGAGCGTCACCGCTGCGGCGTTCGAGACGTTGAGACTGCGGATCGCACCGCTCAGTTCGATCCGTGCCATGGCATCGCAGGTCTCGCGGGTCGACTGGCGCAGGCCCTTGCCTTCGGCACCGAGGACAAGCACCATCGGCAGGCGCAACGGGACCTCGGCGAGGTCCTGTCCGGCCTCCGAATCGAGACCGACGCGCAAAAGCCCCGCCTCACCCAGTTCGTCGAGGGTGCGCACGAGGTTCTGCACCGGGATGATCGGCACATGCTCCAGCGCGCCCGAAGCGGCCTTGGCCAGAACGCCGGTCACTTCCGGGCTGTGGCGCATGGTGGTGATGATGCCGGTGACGCCGAAGGCACAGGCCGAGCGCAGGATGGCGCCGACGTTGTGCGGATCGGTGATCTGGTCGAGCGCGATCAGCAGCGCGTCCGGTCCGAGCGCACCCAGCTTGGGCGGCGGCGGGGGCATCGCTTCCAGCATCACGCCCTGATGCACCGCATCGGGCGTCAGCAGACGGCCGATGTCGTTGGGCCGCACCATCTCGGGCTCGATCGGCAGGACAAAACCGTCTTCCTTGAGCCGGGCAAGCGCATTCTCGGTTGCCAGCAGTTTCAGAAAGGTCCGATTCGGATTGGCCAGCGCCTCACGCACCGAATGGATGCCGTAGATCCGGTGGATCGTCTCGCCATCGGCTTTCTCGCGGCGCAGGTCGCGCGCCTGCCAGGCGCGGGGCTTGCCGCCGGGGCCGGGTCTGCGGGGACCGCTGCTGCGCGGCCCGTCATCGGAAAATCTGTTGCTCATCGCCTTTCCTTGGCAGGAATCGCCGCAAAGGAAAAGCCGGTTTGCTTTTTCCGCATGCACGTCGCCTTTTTCGCGTGCGGCGGGTTGACAGCACCGGAGTGCACGGGGATAAAGCGCGCCTTGGCGAAAGCCTTGGGAGAGTGTCCCGAGCGGCAAAGGGGGCGGACTGTAAATCCGCTGGCTATGCC
>CALCZO010000192.1 GCA_937903315.1 uncultured Alphaproteobacteria bacterium | reverse complement strand
ACCAAGACTAACGGAGTCAGAGTCCGCTGTTCTACCGTTAAACTATCCCCCACCGAGTGCGGCAAGGCGCATCGGGGAGCCGCCTTCTAGAAAATAATCCGGTCAGGGTCAACGGCAAAATGCACGGCGCATCGTCGCGCCCGGAGCCTGCCGAAGGCCTGTGCTCGCCGCATGTTAAGTCCTTGTCAGGCTTAACACGAAACGTCCCGTTGAGCGTGATCGCGGATCGCCCGCCACAGGCGGCACCGGTTTAGCGGTTTGGTCAGCGCCGGGGTGCCACGGTCGGCAAGGATACGGACAACGGTGAGGGACAACGATGCATCCCGGTGCAATGATGATTGGTGCGGCAGCCGCCGCTTTGGTGGTCGGCTTTGGCCCGGCGGAAGCGGGCCAGCGCGGCGTGTGGACGCGCACGACTCCCTATCATCCAATTGATGGGCCGGTCCTGTCCAACCATCCCTACCCTTGGGAATACCACTCGACCTATCCATGGGCCGAGCGCGCCACATACCATGCCGGCCCCGGGGCCTATTATCCCGCCAAGCGCTATCGCAAGCAGCAGGCGCGGGGCGATTATCGCTGGACCGGCTATCCGCCGCGTCATTTCTATGTCGTGACCTACAACGGTTATGCGCCGCAATACGGATATCCGGCCGCACCGACATACCGCTACGGCTGCTCCGCCCGGTGCTGAGCCGACCGCCGGCTTCTTCACGATAACAAAGATTTAATCGGCAACAGCCTTACCGCCGGTTCCGGGCTGTTGTAGGAACACCCTCGTGCGTGGCATGACAGCCGCCTGTCGAGGGATCATGAAAAAGCTTGTTGTTCTGGCTGTCGCAGCCATCGGCGGTGTGTGGGCCGCCGGGCATTATCTCCCCGGTTTCTGGTCAAAAGTCCCGACCGAGGTGCATGCCGCGCTGCCGCAACAAGTCGTTACGGTCCTTGCCGATTATTTCAACTACCCGCGTGGCACCGCCGCAAAGGCCCCAGCCGCAGGCCAGAACGCCGCGGCGGGCGGTCCGGGCGCAGGCGGACCGGGTGCCGGTGGTCCGGGTGGTCGCGGCCCCGGTGGCGGTGCTGGCCCCACCCCGGTGACCGTGTCGCGCGCCATGCGCTCGGAAATGCCGCTGATGGTGGAATCGATCGGGACCGTACAGGCCATATCATCGGTGGTGGTCCGCTCGCGGGTCGACAGCCAGGTCGAGGAAGTCCATTTTTCAGACGGCGCCAGCGTCAACAAGGGCGACCTGCTGGCGACGCTCGATTCGCGGGCCATCCGCGCGCAGATCGCGCAGGCGGAAGCCACATTGGTGCGCGATCGTGCCAGTCTCGACCTTGCCCGCAGCACCTTGCGGCGCGGCGAGGACCTGGCCGTCCAATCGTTCGCAACCAAGCAGCGGCTCGACGAAAACCGCGCCAGCGTCGCGGTGCAGGAAGCACAGGTCAAGGCAACAACGGCGCAGGTTGACCTGCTCAAGACCCAGCTCACCTATTATTCGATCCAGTCGCCGATTTCCGGCAAGGCCGGCATCGTCACCATCAAGCCGGGCAACATGGCCCGCAGTTCGGATGGCGCGCCGACCTTGACGACGATCAACCAGATCGCGCCGATCTATGTCGCGTTCTCGCTGCCACAGCGCTATTTCGACGAGCTGCGGCAGGCCATCGCGCGCAAATCCGCCAGGGTGGAGGCGACGCCGCAGGGCGGCGGCAAGCCCGTGACCGGTGCTCTGGCGCTGGTCGACAATGTGATGGACAGCACCACCGGCACGATCGGCGTGCGCGCCATCTTCGGCAACGAGACCGAGGCCCTCTGGCCGGGGCAGATCGTCGACCTGAAGGTGACGTTGCGCGAAGAACCCGATCAGGTCATCGTCCCGCGCGAAGCGGTGCAGATGAGCCAGAAGGGCAATTTCGTGTTCATCGTGGCCGACGGCATGGCCCGCATGCGTCCGGTCAAGGTCGGCCGCGCGGTCGGCCGTCATGCGATCATCACCGAAGGCCTTGATGGCACCGAGACGGTGATTGTCGACGGCCAGCTCCTCGTGGTCGATGGGGCCAGGGTTCAGCCGAGACAGATTACCTCCTCCGTCTCACCGTCCGCTGACGTCAAGCAGCCGCTGTAACGGATCGGGAGAGACGCCATGTCGCTGTCAGAACTGTCGATCCGCCGCCCGGTCATGACAACGTTGATCACGTTGTCATTCATCATTTTCGGGTTCTTCGCCTATCGCAAGCTGCCGGTTGCGGCCTTGCCGCGCGTCGATTATCCGACCATCAACATCGGCACCAATCTTCCGGGCGCAAGCCCGGAGACGATGGCCTCGTCGGTCGCCGCCCCGCTTGAACGCCAGTTCGCGACCATTGCCGGCATCACGTCGATGTCGTCGATCTCGCAGCTGGGCAGCACCAGCATCACGCTTCAGTTCGATCTCGATCGCGATATCGACGGCGCTGCGCTTGATGTGCAGTCGGCGATCAGTTCCACCTTGCGGCGATTGCCGCAGGAATTGCCCTCCCCGCCCAGTTTCCGCAAGGTCAACCCGGCGGATCAGCCGATCCTGTTCATGACGATGACCTCGGACAGCCTGCCGCTGTCAAAGGTCAACGACTACGCCGAAAACGTGCTCCAGCAGCAGATTTCCCAGATTCTGGGCGTCGCGCAGGTTCAGATTTTCGGCGCCCAGAAGTACGCCGTGCGCGTCTATTTCGATCCCGACGCGCTCGCCGTGCGCGGATTGTCGTCGCAGGATCTGCGCACCGCGATTGCCAACGCCAACTCAAACTCGCCCGTCGGGCAGTTGCGCGGCGAGCGCCAGCGGATCGTTCTCGAGGCCAATGGCCAGCTTGAGCGGGCCGAGGATTACAACAACATCGTCGTATCCTCGCGCACCGGCGGCACGCAGGCGGTCAAGCTTCAGGATGTCGCCCGCGCCGTCGATTCGGTCGAGAACGACCAGACAGCGGCCTGGTACAACGGCACCCGCGCTGTGATGATCGCGGTCTATCGCCAGTCCGACGCCAACACCGTCGAGACGGTCGAACGCATCAGGGCCAAGCTGGACTCCTACCGCGCCCAGTTGCCGCCGGCGGTCAATCTGGTCGTCGTCAACGATCGGTCCCTGCCGATCCGCGAAGCGGTGGCGGACGTCGAGTTCACGCTCGCGCTGTCCGTCGTTCTCGTCATTCTGGTGATCTTCCTGTTCCTCAAGCGGCTGTCGGCCACGGTGATCCCGACGCTGGCTCTGCCGGTTTCGCTGGTCGGCACCTTCGCCTTCATGCACCTGTTCGGCTATTCGCTCGACAACATCTCGTTGCTGGCGCTGACGCTGGCGGTCGGGTTTGTGGTCGACGATGCCATCGTGATGCTGGAAAACATCGTCCGGCACATCGAAAAAGGCGCAAAACCGTTCGAAGCGGCGCTCATCGGCGCAAAGGAGATCGGCTTCACCATTGTGTCGATCACCTTCTCGCTGGTCGCCGTGTTCATCCCGGTGTTCTTCATGTCCGGCGTGGTGGGCCGCATCTTCCGTGAGTTTGCCGCGACCATCTCCGTTGCCATCCTGGTCTCGGGGTTTGTGTCATTGACGCTGACGCCGATGCTCTGCGCGCGCTTCCTCAAGGAGGAAGACCACACCCGCAAGCCGAGCCTGTTCGAACGGATGATCGACGGCTTCCTGAATGGAATGCTGGCGTTCTATCGCGTCACGCTCGATCTGGCCTTGCGCCACCGGCTGTTCGTTCTGGTGCTGACCTTCGGCTCGGCCTGGTACGCCATGACGCTGTACGCCTCGATTCCGAAGGGCTTTTTCCCGATCGAGGATACCGGCCTGCTGCGCGGTGCCACCGAAGGGCCGGCCGATACCTCGTTCGAGGCGATGTACGAGCGTCAGCAGAAGCTGATCGACATCATCCGCCGCGATCCGGCCGTTGCAGGCGTCGCCGGCAACGTCGGCGGGTTTTCGTCGATCAACCAGGGTTTCATGTTCATCACGCTGAAGCCGAAGGACCAGCGTGACAACCTCCAGACCATCATCGGACGGCTCAGGCGCTCGGCGTCGCAGGTGCCCGGCATCACTTTCGTTGCCCAGCCGGTGCAGAACCTCAATCTGAATGCCGGCCGCATCTCCCGGTCGATGTATCAGTACACGCTGTCCGGGCCGAACCTTCAGGACCTGATCGACATCGCACCCGGCCATGTCGATCGTCTGCGCAAGCTGCCTGAGTTGCGCGACGTCGCGCTCGACCTTCAATTGCGCAACCCGCAGATCAAGCTCGATATCGACCGCGAACTGGCCCAGCGCATGGGCGTGTCGCTGGCGCAGGTCAAGCAGACGCTCTACAATGCCTTTGGCGGGGCCACGATCTCGACCATCTATACCGCCTCGTCGGACTATCCGGTCATTCTGGAGGCCGATCGGTCCTTCCAGCGCAGTCCGGACGCCCTCTCCCGGCTCTATGTCCGCAGCCAGAACACGGCGACCGCCCCTGCCCTCGGCGCGGCTGCGGGCAGCCAGTCCTCGGGCGCGGCATCGGCTGCGATCCAGAACGTACCGCTGGATTCCTTCGTCACCCAGACGCGGTCCGTCGGCCCGCTCGCCGTCAACCGGATCTCGCAGATGCCGGCGGTGACGATCTCGTTCAACACCGCCGCCGGCGTATCGCTCGGCGAGGCCGTGCAGGCCATCCAGCGGGTCGAACGGGAGGCCAACCTGCCCTCGACGATCACCTCCCGGTTCGCGGGCTCGGCCCAGCTGTTCCAGGAGGCGCTTGCCGGACAGAACATGCTGCTTCTGGCCGCCATTCTGGTGATCTATATCCTGCTCGGCGTGCTCTACGAGAGCTTCATCCATCCGATCACCATCCTGTCCGGCCTGCCGTCGGCCGGGTTGGGCGCGCTGCTGGCGCTCAAGTATTACGGGATGGACCTGAGCGTGATCGCGATCATCGGCATCCTGATGCTGATCGGCATCGTCAAGAAAAACGCCATCATGATGGTCGATTTCGCGATCGAAAAGCGACGGGAAGGCGCCGATTCGCTGACCGCGATCCGCGAGGCCTGTCTGGTCCGTTTCCGGCCGATCATCATGACCACACTGGCCGCAGCGCTCGGCGCGGTGCCGATTGCCATCGGCCATGGTGCGGGTGCCGAACTGCGCCAGCCGCTCGGCATCGTGGTCGTCGGCGGTCTTGCCGTCTCGCAGATCATGACGCTCTACATCACGCCGGTCATCTACTACTACCTCGACAAGGTGGACTCGTTCTTCTCCGGTAGAGACAGGCTGGCCAGCGAGGCGTCCAGCGCATCGGACGCGCTGACGGTTGTCGATGCGCCGGCTGACGAACCGGCCCCGGCGCAGGGCGGCGCTGTGACGCCGAAATCGTCCGCCGCAGCGCCCGCGATGCGGTAGTTTCGGCAAAGTAACCTTGTGAAGGAGAACGGGGGCCAAGCCGATTGAGCCCCCGTTGTCATTATGGTACAACCCTCCCCGGAAAGAAGTCAGGTTTTGTTAACTTTCCGTTGTGAGTGAGGAGTTGCGTCATGTCCGGTGCCGATGTCGTTCAGCAGATGCGCCAGAGGCTGGCTGATCGTAAGCCGGACACAGATCCAGCTCTCCTGCGCAAACGGCTCGTCGCCGGGGCCATAGCCCTCAGTCTGGTCGCGTTCGGCACGCTGGTCGTCCGCGCGGCTGATGAATCCAGCGTCTACGAAGTCAACCGGCAGGTGAACCGCGCCCGCGATGCCGTCCGCTCGGTGTCGCTGCCGTCGATTTTCATGCCCCAGCGGCGTCAGCCGGTGATGACCACCGCGCTCAGCTATGCCCCGGTGTTCGACAGCCTGATGCCCGGCCCCTCGGCCGGCAATCGCGCCCTTGGCGCGCCCTCGCCCCGCAAGGATCCGTCCGAGGCGCGCAAGAGCAAGGACAGGAGCAAGAGCCAGGAAGAGTTCGCCAAAAGCTATATCAAGTCCCGCACCTCATATTGCGTGCGCAGCTGCGACGGCTTCTTCTATCCGGTCGGCAACCCCGACTCCGGCGAGATCGGTGCCCATGAGGCGGCGTGTGAACGCACCTGCCCGGGGGCGGAGACCGAGGTCTATGTTGCCGCGGCCGGCTCGTCCGGGATTGCCGACGCCATCAACCGGCGCGGCCAGCGCTACGAAGCGCTGAAGACCGCATTCAATCACCGCACGCAGATCGACAGCGCCTGCACCTGCAACGGCGCGATCGGCGCACCGCGCAATCATTCCGTGATGAGCGATTTCACCCTGCGCAAGGGCGACATGGTGATGAGCCGCGAGGGGCTGCGCATCTTCCGTGGCACGGCGACCTATCCCCATCGCGTTGCCGATTTTGCCCGCCCCGATGCGGTGAAGATGTCGGCCGGCGAGCGCCAGGCGGTTCAGCGGATGGAGGCATCGGCGATGCGCGGCATGTCCGGGGCGCGTCTGTCGCCCTCGCTCAAGGCCCGCATTTCCGCCCAGATCGAGGCCAGCCGCCCCGTCGGCGTCAGTGCCAGGGCCTCGAACCGGACGGCCAGCCTGACACGGCAGGTGACCGGGGTCGATGGCCGGTCCCTGCGCTATGTCGGCCCCGATTCCAGTTTCGATCGCGCGCGCTGACAGGAGGCCGGCGAGCGGCGCCGGCTTCTGACGCACGTGGCAAGTCCTTCCGCCGGATCAAAGACCCGGCGGGAAGGTGCGAACCGCGCTGTTTGGGACAATTCCAGAGTAGCGCAGTCTAGAATAATTCTAACCTATTGTTTTTGTTCGATTTTTTGTTGACGTCCACGCAAACGCGGCCTACCAGCACTCGTTGTGATCCCTGTGATCGATCTAACGCCGGACCTTGAATCCGGGCTGCTGGAGAACACCATGAGCATTCGTTTTGCATCCGCTGCGTGCCTGGCAGCGGTTCTTGGCTGCGGGATGGCCGCTGCCTCCGAAGTCAATGTCTACACCTACCGCGAGCCGGCGCTGATCAAGCCCCTGCTCGAAGCGTTTTCTGCCGAGACCGGCGTCAAGGTCAATGTGATCTTCGCCAAGGAAGGTCTGGAGGAGCGGATCGCGGCCGAGGGCACGCGCAGCCCTGCCGATGTGCTGATGACCGCGGATGCCGCGCGCCTCGTCCATGCCAAGGAGCTTGGCATCACCCAGCCCAGGACGACGCCCGTGCTCGACAAGGCCGTCCCCGCAGCGCTGCGCGATCCCGCCGGCCACTGGTACGGGCTGACCTATCGGGCCCGCGTCGCCTATGTCTCGAAAGATCGGGTCAAGGATACCGCCCTGACCTATGAGGATCTTGCCGACCCGAAGTGGAAGGGCAAATTCTGCCTGCGCGACGGCCAGCACATCTACAACAACCTGCTGTTCGCCGCCGGTGTCGCGCATATGGGGACCGAAAAGGCGGAGGCCTGGCTCAGGGGACTGAAGGCCAATCTCGCCAAGAAGCCGTCGGGCAACGATCGTGAGGTGGCAAAGGACATTGCGGCCGGGGCCTGCGACATCGGCTTTGCCAACACCTACTACGTCGGGCACATGTTGAAGAGCGCCGATCAGAAGCCATGGGCCGACGCGATCCGCGTGATCCTGCTGACGTTCAGGAACGGCGGTACTCATGTGAACCTGTCCGGCATCGCCTTGATGAAGAACGCGCCGAACGCCGCCAATGCGGTGAAGCTGGCCGAGTGGATGGTCGGCGAGAAGGCACAGAAGCTCTATGCCTCCGGCAACTTCGAATTCCCGGTTGTCGCCGGTGTCGCGATCGATCCGCTGATAGCCGGGTTCGGCACGCTCAAGCCCGACACCCTCTCCTATGACGCGATTATCAAGGCGCGCCCCGCAGCCGCTGATATTGTCGACCGTATTGGTTTCAACAGCGGCCCGGGTTGATGACACTGGCAACAGTCCGATCAGGTGCACGGTCCCCCTCCGGCAGGTTTCTGCCGGAGGGCTTCGTGCTTTGGGCGGGGCTGGCCCTGTTCTGCCTGCTGCTGATCGCGCCGGTTGCCGGGCTGGTCTACCTGTCCTCCGCCCCCATCGCGGGCAAACCCGGACTGGTGTGGAACGAGGCGCTGACCGCGACCGTGATCGACACGGTGCTCCTGCTGGGCGGCGTCGGCCTCATGACTGCCGCAGTTGGCGTCGGGGCGGCCTGGATCGTGGCGATGTACCGGTTTCCGGGGCGGGAAGCGCTGTCGGTGCTTCTGGTGCTGCCGCTGGCGCTGCCGACCTATCTGTTCGCCTATGTCGCGGTCGAACTGACCGATTTCTTCGGCCCGTTCCAGTCGGCCCTGCGCTGGCTGATCGGCGCAAAAACCCGCAAGGACTACTGGTTTGTGGACGTGCGCTCGATGCCGGGTGCGATCATCGTCCTGTCGCTGGTGCTGTATCCCTACGTCTATCTGCCGACCAAGATGATGTTCGAGCGTCAGGTCGGGCGGATCATCTATGCCGCACGGCTGCATGGCGCGCGCGGCGCGCGGCTGTTCTTCCGGATCGGCCTGCCGCTGGCGCGGCCCGCGATTGCCGGCGGCGTGGCTTTTGCGCTGATCGAGACCCTCAACGATGTCGGCGCGGTCGAGCATCTCGGCATCCAGTCGGTCAGCCTTGCCATCCGCTCGCTGTGGCTCAACCGCGGCAATCTCCCCGGCGCGGCTCAGGTCGCGCTCGCCTGCCTTCTGCTCGTCGGGCTGATCCTCGTCGCTGAATATGCGCTGCGCCGTCATGCGTCCTATGCCGATTCGGCTCGGGCGGGCGTCAGGCTCGTCCCGGTCCGCCTGACCGGCGGGTGGGCGCTCGCCGCGACCGTGGCCTGTTCGGTGCCGGTCTTGGCCGGCTTTGCGCTGCCGGCCGTGTTCCTGCTGGTCGAGGCCGTCGGCTCTGTGCGGCGCAACGGCGTCTCGCCCGATCTGCTCTCCGCTTTGGGCAACAGTCTGGTCCTGTCGCTCGGCGCCGGGCTGGCTGTCGGCCTGAT
This sequence comes from uncultured Alphaproteobacteria bacterium, assembly GCA_937903315.1. Lineage (GTDB taxonomy): Bacteria > Pseudomonadota > Alphaproteobacteria > Rhizobiales > Beijerinckiaceae > JAIUNP01. The sequence goes on along the minus strand of CALCZO010000192.1, from coordinate 685 downwards.
CGGGGCGATGGTGGCGATAGCTGCACGATTGCTGCACGGCCGCTTGCCGAAACTGGCACCGCGCCTTGCCACGCTCGGCTATGCGATTCCCGGCTCGGTGCTGGTCATCGCGCTGTTGCCGGTGTTTGCGCTGGTTGATGACGGATTGGCGCGGGTTGGCGCGTCGGTGTTCGTGTCGGGCAGCATGGTGGCGATTCTGTTTGCCTATCTCGTCAGGTTTTCCGGCATCGGGATCACGCAGGTCGAAGCCTGCCTGTCCCGCCTGTCGCGCAACATCGATCATGCGGCCCGCACGCTCGGCTGCGGCGTCAACCGGCTGGCGTTCAGCGTCCTTGGTTCCAACATCGGCGTTGGCATCGGACTGGCGATCCTGTTCGCCTTCGTCGATGCGATGAAGGAACTGCCGGCAACGCTGCTGCTGCGGCCGCTCAATACCGAAACGCTGGCGACCAGCCTGTATGGCCACGCCTCCAGCGGATCATTCGAGAATGGCGCACCCGAAGCGCTGCTGCTGCTGCTCGTCGGCCTTGTGCCGGTCTGGCTGCTGGCCCGCGCCCGTTAGACAGCGTCTGCGAAAACCGATAGAACCCGCACAGGCGTCGCTCGCGCCCGATGTGATCCCGCCGCCAAGGAGCAACGGCCCCGTGCGCATATCCCGCCTGCCACGAACCCTTCTGGCCATCGC
>CALCZO010000191.1 GCA_937903315.1 uncultured Alphaproteobacteria bacterium | reverse complement strand
CGCTTCTGCGCGACAATGCGCAGGCCGGCTTTCTCGATCACGGCATTGACCGCGCCGGTCAGGTTGCGCTCGGTCGCGTCGGGCTTGATGATGGAGAAGGTGCGCTGGATGCTCATGTAATCTCTCTCTTGTCTGTGCGGGTGCAACAACTGCAGCGGCCTATAGCCTATTTATCTGGCAGACGGAAAGAGGCGCCGTTGTCCCACGGTGCGGATTGCGACCGGTGGTCGGCGGGCGGGCCAGCCGGACCGGGATGCTGCGCCTGTAGACATACCCCGCGTCTCACGACGCGGGGTTTTGACAGACAGCACGATGGGCTGGCCGTCAGTCCTTCGATGCAAACAGCCCGCAGCGGAACAGCAGCCCGGCCAGCACGCCGCCAACCATCGGCGCAACGATGAACAGCCAGAGCTGCGACAGCGCCTGCCCGCCGACATAGATGTTCGGCGCGATCGTCCGGGCCGGGTTGACCGACGTGCCGGTGACCGGGATCAGCAGGATGTGGATCAGCATCAGCGTCAGGCCGATCGCCAGCCCCGCGGCAACGCCGGCACCGCCCTTGCCCTGCGTCGCGCCGAGAATCGTCACCGTGAAGATCAGGGTGCCGATCATCTCGCACAGGAACGCCGACATCACCGAATAGGTGGTGAACACGTTCTGGCCGAGGCCGCCGGTCTGGATGTTGTAGCCGCCGGTCTTGCCCGACAGCACCAGCGCCAGAAATCCCGCGCCGATGAACCCGCCGATGACCTGCGCGATCATGTACCGGATCGCTTCGCCGGTCGGCATCCGCCCGGCAGACCACACCGCTGCCGTCACGGCAGGATTGATGTGGCAGCCCGACACCGGACCGATGCCATAGGCCATCGCCGTCACCGACAGGCCGAACGCCAGCGCGATCGGCACCGCCCCGAGCGGCCCCGCGCCGCCGAACCCGGCCAGAACGGCCGAGCCGCAACCGACGAAGACAAGTACTGCTGTTCCGAATGCTTCCGCGATGAGTTTATTCATGATTTTCCCCTCTCCACACCAAGATGTGAAAGCCTCGCCGGCGCAATTCCGACGATTCACTGCGCCCCCAACTCCGCCTTTAGTAGCGTGATTCTGAACCGCAGCTTGCAGAATCCGGGCTTTGCCGTCAAAACGCCGCCCATGTTGCAGATTTCTGACCTCACCTATCGCCTTGGCGACCGGCTCCTGCTGGAAAAGGCCTCCGTCAGCCTGCCCGATCCGGCCCGGGTCGGCTTTGTCGGCCGCAACGGCTCGGGCAAGACCACCCTGTTCCGCCTGATCGACGGCGAGATTACGCCCGAGGATGGCACCATCCGCCTTCCCAAGGGCGTGCGCATGGGCAGGGTGGCGCAGGAAGCGCCGGGGGGACCCGATACGCTGGTCGAGTTTGTGCTGGCCGCCGACACCGAGCGCGCCGCGCTGCTCGCGGAGGCGGAAACCGCCAGCGATCCGCACAGGATTGCCGATATCCAGGTGCGGCTTGCCGATATTTCCGCTCATTCCGCGCCAGCCCGTGCGGCGGCCATCCTGCACGGGCTCGGTTTCGATGCCGCCGCGCAGAACCGCCCGTGCAGCGCCTTTTCCGGCGGCTGGCGGATGCGCGTGGCGCTCGCGGCGGTCCTGTTCATCGAGCCGGACCTGCTGCTGCTGGACGAGCCGACCAACTACCTCGATCTCGAAGGCGCGATCTGGCTTCAGGAGCATCTGACCCGGTATCCCCATACGGTCGTCGTCATCTCGCATGACAGGGATTTTCTCGATGCGGTGACCACGCATACGCTGCATCTCGATGCCTGCAAGCTGGTGCTGTATCGCGGCGGCTATTCGCAGTTCGAGCGCCAGCGCGCCGAAGCCGCCGTGCTGGCCGAGAAGGCCGCCGCCTCGGTCGCGGCCGAGCGGGCCAAGCTTCAGGCCTTCATCGACCGGTTCAAGGCCAAGGCCTCGAAGGCGGCGCAGGCGCAGAGCCGCGCCAAACGGCTCGAAAAGCTCGCGGAAGTCGCCTTGCTTGCCCCGGAACAGGCGGCGAAACTGCACTTTCCGAACCCTGAAAAGGCGTTGTCGCCGCCACTTGTCGCGTTCGAGGGCGTCTCCGCCGGTTATGGCGAAACGACAGTGCTCAGGCGGCTGAACCTGACCATCGGCGACGACGACCGCATCGGGCTGATCGGCGCCAACGGCAACGGCAAGTCGACCTTCGTCAAGCTGATCGCCGGCAGGCTTGCGCCGCTCTCCGGCTCGATCGTCCGCGCGGCCAAGCTCGATGTTGCCTACTTCGCCCAGCACCAGATGGACGAGTTGTCGAGTGATGCCACGCCCTACCTGATGGTGCGCCGGCGCATGGAAGGCCAGCACGAGGCGCGCATCCGCGCCCGCACCGCCGCCATGGGCTTTTCCTCCGACAAGGCCGACACGCCGATCGTCAATCTGTCGGGCGGCGAGCGGGCGCGGCTGCTGCTCGGCCTGGCCACCTTTGACGGCCCGCATATCGTCATCCTCGACGAGCCGACCAACCACCTCGACATTCCGATGCGCGATGCGCTGGTTGAGGCGCTGGCGACCTACAAGGGCGCGGCGATCATCGTCAGCCACGACCGCCATCTCGTCGATTCCACCTGCGACCGGCTGTGGCTGGTCGAAGGCGGCGGCGTCGCCCCGTTCGATGGCGACATCGAGGCCTATGCCCGCCACGTCATGCGCGCCCGCTCCAGTTCCGATGATACGCCGCGCGAAACCGTCGCCGCCCCCGGCGGCAACGACCGCCGGCAGAAAGCCGAACAGCGGGTGGCGCTCGGCCCGCTGCGCAAGAAGATCGCCGAACTGGAAGGCCAGATGGCCCGGTTCACGGACCTGATCGCCAAGGCCGACGCCCTGCTGGCCCAGCCCGGCGCGTTCAGCAGGAACCCCGAGCGCGCCCAGCAGATCGCCCGCGACCGTGCCACTCTGGCCGAGCGCCTCGCCGCGACCGAGGAAGCCTGGCTGGAGGCCAGCGCCGAACTGGAGCGCGCCGGCTAGGGGCTGCCGTGCCGCTTCCGCCGCCTCACACCTTCGTGTCTCGCCGCCCGCGCGACCCATGCTACATCGCCCGGCATGATGCTGACCCGCCGCTCGATTCTCGCTGCCGCCGCCCTGCCCCTGCTCCCCGCCCGCGCGGCAGCGCAAGGCTGGTACGATCTGACCGGCGATAACGGCAAACCGGTACAGAACCAGCGCCTGCCGGTGGAACTGGTGGCTGACATTGCCCGCCTGCCCGGCCTGATCCGCACCAGCGCCGGCACGCCGGATATCGCAATTGTCGAGTTTACCGATTTCAACTGCCCGTTCTGCCGCCGTTCGGCTGTGGATATGCCGCGTCTTGCGGCAGCCAACCGGGATGTCGGGATCGCCTACGTCAACAACCCGATCCTGTCGCAGGGATCGCGCGAGGCGGCGCTGATCGAACTCGCCGTGCTCAAGCTGCTGGGGCCGATGACGGCTGCCAGCTTCCACCAGCGGATGTTCTCCAGCCCCGGCAAGGCAGACCGCACCAAGGCGCTCGCCGCCGCCCGCGCCATCAAGCTCGATCCGGGGGCGATCACCGAAATCGCCGCACCGGACCCCGAACTCGATGCCGCGCTGGCGATGCAGATGCAGCTGGCCGAACGCCTGTCGCTGGGGGCGACACCGTCGTTCGTCGTCGGCACCACCGGCATTCTCGGCTATCCCGGTGCCAAGGCGATGCAGCGGGTGATCGACAATCTGCGCCGCTGCGACGAGATCGTCTGCGGCTAGCGGACGGCGCTGCCCTCACGCCGCCGGCTTGTGGAACAGCCCGACCACCGGCACGATCAGCGCGCCAAGCATCAGTCCGACGACGCCCGACGCCAGCGCATGAGCCAGCCACGCGGTCAGTCCGCCCATTGCGCCGAGCAGTCCCGTCATCGCCGCTTCGAGCGCATGAATCGGCCCCGCGAACAGTGTCACGCCATAGTGCTCCAGCCCGTGCAGGATGATGCCGCCGCCGACCCAGACCATCGCCGCGGTGCCGACCACGGACAGCACCTTGAGCAGCACCGGCATGCCCTTGACCAGCCCGCGGCCGATGGCGCGGGTCAGCCCGCCGTTGGTCTCGCGCGCCATGGCGACGCCGACATCGTCCGCTTTGACGATGATCGCCACCGCACCGTAAACGACCACCGTCAGCGCCAGCCCGACGAAGGCCAGAACGGCGCCCTGCGTCCACATCGAGGCCTCGGTGACGGTCGACAGGGTGATCGCCATGATTTCCGCCGAGAGGATGAAGTCGGTCGCGATCGCGCCGGCAACCTTCTCCTTCTCGAACGTCGCGGCATCAACGACACCGTCCGCCGCGGCAACCGCATCCGCATGATGGATCAGGCCCAGCGCTTCGAGCACCTTTTCCGCGCCCTCGAAACAGAGAAACAGCCCGCCCGCCATCAGCAGCGGCGTGATCGCCCATGGCGCAAACGCGCTCAGCAGCAGCGCGGCCGGCAACAGGAACACCAGCTTGTTCTTGAGCGAGCCGAGCGCGATCTTGCCGATGATCGGCAGTTCCCGCGATGCCGCGAAGCCGACGACATAGCGCGGCGTGACCGCGGCATCGTCGATGACGATCCCGGCCGCCTTGGCGCTTGCCTTGCCGGCATGGGCGGCGACATCGTCGAGCGAGGCCGCCGCCACCTTGGCAAGGCTGGCGACATCATCGAGCAGGGCGAGAAGTCCGGTAGCCATGCGGTGTCCTTACGCTTTCTTGGTCCAGCGGCCGGAGTCGTCCTGCTGCCAGTAGGTGACGGTATGGCCGTCCGCTTTCGCCTGCTTCCACGCGGCGCGGGCCGCGTCCAGCGCCTCGGGGTCAGCGCCGTCAAACAGCATCACGACGCGCTGGTAGCCTGCCTGTGCCGGCAGCGGCGCATTGTCGATCAGGAAGGCGATCTCGGCGTCGTTGGGCCGTTCATCGGCCGTGGTGAGCAGCACAGGCTGGGTTGCCGGGTCGTCGTCGCTCGCCAGTCCATGCGGCAGGAAGCCGGCCTCGTCGTAGGTCCAGAGCAGATCGTCGATCACGGCGAGCCGTTCGGTCGAACCCGCCCGGATCACCGCCTTCCAGCCCCGCTCGCGCGCCCGCTCGACCAGCACAGGCAGGGTCCGCTCCAGCGGGCGGCCCTGAAGATGATAGAACCACACCTCGGTCATTGCGCGACTGTGCCATATCGCTAGGCTGGCGGCCAAGGCCAATGACAGGTTCTCCCATGCAACGTTTCGATTCCGACGCCATTCTCGCCCACATCCGCCGCTGGGTGGAGATCGAATCGCCGTCTGACGTGCCCGCCGCCGTCAACGCGATGCAGGATGCGATTGCCGCCGATTATGCCGCCCTGCCCGTCACCATCGAGCGGATTGCCGGCACCGAGGGCTGCGGCGACCATCTCGTCGTCCGCTCGCGCTGGGGCCAGTTCGCGCCGGGGATCCTGATTCTCAGCCATGCCGACACCGTGCATCCGCTCGGTTTTCTGAAAAACCGGCTGCCGTTCCGAATCGAGGGCGACCGCGCCTTCGGCCCCGGCATCTATGACATGAAGGGCGGCCTGTGCCTCGCGTTGCAGGCGTTCCGGGCGGTGGCGATGGCGGGCAGCGCGCCGCTTGGCATCACCCATCTGATCGTTTCGGACGAGGAAATCGGCTCACCCTCCTCCCGTCCGCTGATCGAGGCGCTCGGCCAGCAGGCAAAATACGTGCTGGTGACCGAACCGGCGCGCGACGGCGGCAAGATCGTCGTCGGCCGCAAGGCAACGGGCGACTTCCTGATGACCATCACCGGCCGCGCCGCGCACGCCGGAACGCACCCGCAGAACGGCCGCAGCGCGATCCGCGAGCTTGCCCATCAGGTACTGGCGCTCGAAGCGCTCAACGATCCTGCCGCCGGCGTCACCGTCACGGTGGGCGTGGTGCGCGGCGGCACCCGGCCCAACGTCATCCCCGAACTGGCGGAGGCCGAGATCGACATCCGGGTGCCGACCCTTGAGGCGGCGGACCGGCTGATGCCGCTGATCCTCAACCGTGTGGCCATGACACCCGATGTGACGGTGCGCGTGACCGGCGGGCTGAACCGTCCGCCGTTCGAGCGCACCAATGCCGGCACCGCGCTGTTCGAGCACGCCCGCACGCTGGCCGCCGAAATCGGCATCGATCTCATCGGCGTGGTCACCGGCGGCGGATCGGACGGCAATTTCACCGCACGCACCACCGCAACGCTCGATGGCCTCGGCATCGACGGCGAAGGCGCCCACACGCCGAACGAGCAGATCTACATCTCGTCGATCGTGCCGCGTGCGCTGTTGATGACACGCCTGCTGGAGACGCTGCGGTAAGCCTGGGCGCGACGCTGCCACGTCATGACCGGGCTCGGCCCGGTCATCCACGACTTGGAAACACAAGAAGGACTAAAGACGTGGATAGCCGGCACAGGGTCGGCCATGACGGGTGGAGATGGCCCCGGCCCCTTACACCGGCTTGCGCTTGCCCTCGGCAATCGCGGCGATCTCGCCCATCAGCCGCCGCGTCTGGGTCAGCCGGCGGCCGACATCGTCGAATTCGCCGGTGAACACCACGCGCATGTCGGGCCGCACCTTCGCGCCCGGCCCTTTTTCCTGCACATAGCGCACCAGTCCACCGGGATTGGCGAAGGACTGGTTGCGGAACTGGATGATGATGCCGCGCGGCCCGGCCTCGACCTTGTCGATATTGGCGCGGCGGCACAGCGCCTTGATCGCGACGATCTTCATCAGTTGCTCGACCTCGCCCGGCAGCGGACCGAAGCGGTCGATCAGTTCGGCGGCAAAGCCCTCGATTTCCTGATCGGTGTCGAGCGTCGACAGCCGGCGGTAGAGGCCCATCCTGAGATCGAGATCGGCGATATAGCTTTCGGGGATGAGAACCGGCGCGCCGATCGCGATCGTCGGCGACCACTGCTCCTCCTCCGGCTCCTCGATGCCGGCCTTCAGCGCGGCAACCGCCTCTTCCAGCATCTGCTGGTAGAGTTCGTAGCCGACCTCGCGGATATGGCCCGACTGCTCCTCGCCGAGCAGGTTGCCGGCCCCGCGGATATCGAGATCATGGCTGGCCAACTGGAACCCGGCCCCAAGGGTATCGAGCGACTGCAGCACCTTGAGCCGCCGTTCGGCCGTTGCGCTCAGCGGCTTCTTCACCGGAATCGTGAAAATCGCATAGGCGCGGGTTTTCGAGCGGCCGACGCGGCCGCGCAGCTGGTACAGCGCGGACAGGCCGAACATGTCCGCCCGATGGACGATCAGCGTGTTGGCGGTCGGGATGTCGAGACCGCTTTCGACGATGGTGGTCGACAGCAGCACGTCGAACTTGCCGTCGTAGAAATCGCTCATCACCTGTTCGAGATCGGACGCCGCCATCTGCCCGTGGCCGATGGCAACCTTCACCTCCGGCACATGCGCATCGAGGAACGCCTTGACCGCCGCGATATCCTCGATACGCGGGCAGACATAGAACGACTGCCCGCCGCGATAGCGTTCGCGCAGCAGCGCCTCGCGCACGGTCAGTTCATCGAACGGGGTGACGAAGGTGCGCACGGCGAGCCGGTCGACCGGCGGGGTGGCGATGATCGACAGTTCCCGCACGCCGGTCAGCGCCAGTTGCAGGGTGCGCGGAATCGGCGTCGCCGACAGCGTCAGCACATGCACTTCGGCGCGCAGGTCCTTCAGCCGCTCCTTGTGGGCGACGCCGAAATGCTGCTCCTCATCGACGATGACAAGGCCGAGATCCTTGAAATGGATCTGTTTGCCGAGCAGCGCATGGGTGCCGACGACGATGTCGAGCGTGCCGGCGGCGAGTTCGTCGCGGACCTTCTTGAGGTCGCCCGATGTCACCAGCCGCGAGGCCTGCGCCACCCGGATCGGCAGGCCCTTGAACCGTTCGGCGAAGGTGCGGAAATGCTGGCGGGCGAGCAGCGTGGTCGGCACCACCACCGCCACCTGCCTGCCGGCCATGGCGGATGCGAAGGCCGCACGCAGCGCCACCTCGGTCTTGCCGAAGCCGACATCGCCGCAGATCAGCCGGTCCATCGGCCGGCCGCGCGCCATGTCGGCCAGCGTCTCATCGATCGCGTCCTGCTGGTCCTCGGTCTCGGTGTAGGGGAAGCGGGCGACAAACTCGTCATAGGCATGCGGCGGCGGCACCAGCGCCGGCGCCTCGCGCAGCATCCGTGCGGCGGCAATCTTGATCAGCGCCTTCGCCATGTCGCGGATGCGCTTCTTCAGCCGGGCCTTGCGCGCCTGCCAGGCCGCGCCGCCGAGCCGGTCGAGCTGGACCTCGGTCTCCTCCGAACCGTAGCGCGACAGCAGTTCGATGTTCTCGACCGGCAGGAACAGCTTGTCGCCGCCCTGATAGTGGATTTCGAGGCAATCGTGCGGCGCGCCGGAGACATCGATGATCTTCAGGCCGATGAACCGGCCGATGCCGTGATCGACATGGACGATGACATCGCCCGCCGACAGCGACGACACTTCGGCGATGAAATCCTTGGCCCGGCGCTGACGCCCCTGCGGTCGCGACAGCCGCTCGCCGAGAATGTCCTGTTCGGAGATGATGGCGAAATCGGCCGTCTCGAACCCGGCTTCGAGCCCAAGCACGCCCAGCGCCGTCTCGCTGGCCGGCACCTCCAGCGCCTCGCGCAAGGAACGCACCGGCTTCAGCCCGGAGAGCCCGTGATCCTCCAGCACGCCCTGGGTCCGCTGGCGCGCGCCGTCAGTGAAACAGGCGACGATGCTGCGCTTGCCCGCCGCCCGCAGGGTACGGATGTGGCGCACGACGGCGTCGAACACGTTGGCGTTCTCATCCGCGCGCTCAGCCGCGAAGGAATGGCCAACCTTGGTCCCGAGCCTGACCACCCAGCGCGCCCCGCCATCGGCAACGGCGAACGGCGTCACCTCGATGCTGTCGGCCCCGGTGCGGATGGTCTGCCACTGGGCCGGCGTGAGGTACAGCGCATCCGCCGGCAGCGGACGATACGGCGCACCACCGGCATTGCCGGCCTCCAGCGCCGTTCTCCGCGCCTCGTGATAGTCGGAAATCTGCTTCAGCCGCTCGTCCGCCGCGCCATCGGCCTGCGGATCGAACAGCAGCACCGCGCCGGGGGTATAGGCCCCGAGCGTGTCGAGCCGGCCGTGGAACAGCGGCAGCCAGTGCTCCATGCCGGGAAAGCGCCGGCCCTCCGAAATCGACTCATACAGCGTATCGCCGCGCGGCGGCGTGCCGAAGGTGGCGACATAGCCCTGCCGGAACCGGCGGATCGCCTCGGACGTCAGCTGGAACTCGGTCATCGGCACGAGGTCGAGCATCCGCACGCTGTGGGTCGAGCGCTGCGTCTCGGGATCGAACCCCTTGATCGATTCGAGCACATCGCCGAACAGATCGAGTCGGATCGGCCCGAGCGGCCCCGGCGGATAGAGATCGACAATGCCCCCGCGCACGGCATATTCGCCGACATCGCGCACCGTGCCGGCCCGGGAAAAGCCGTTGATATCAAGCCAGCGGGCAAGATCGCCGATATCCACCGCATTGCCCGGTGCCGCCGACAGGCTCTCGGTCGACACCCAGGAGACCGGCGGCAGGCGCTGCAGC
>CALCZO010000190.1 GCA_937903315.1 uncultured Alphaproteobacteria bacterium | reverse complement strand
ATGGCAAGCCAGAACAGCGCGCTTTCGGCCATGAACCACAGCACGGCGGCGAGGCCGGCAAGGCGCAGCATCGAGGGGCGGATCGTCATGGCAAGGATCACTCCCTTCTTGGCCTTCGCGTGAGCTCCTATATATGTGCAAGGATAAGCCTGTGCGAGGGGTCGTAAACCCTGCGCCTGTCACGAACTGTCACGAGGTCACCACCCGATGAACGACTTTCTCGATATCTATACCATCGTTTTCATTGCCCTGGCTGTCTTTGTGATTTTCCGCCTGCGCTCGGTGCTCGGCCAGCGGACCGGCAGCGAACGGCCGCCGTTCGATCCGTTCTCCCGGCCCGAGCCGCCCAAGCCCGACGCCGAGGGCAATGTCATCCCGCTGCCGACCGCCAATCGTCCGATGGCGCAGCAGCCCGACACCGCCCCCGCCCCGGCTGATCCCGACGAGGCGCTGAAAGGCATCGCGGCACCTGATTCGCCGCTCGGCGTGGCGCTGAAGGAGATCATGGCCGCCGAGCCGCAGTTCGAACCCAAGGGGTTCGTGATGGGCGCGCGCGCCGCCTACGAGATGATCGTGCTGGCCTTTGCCCGCGGTGACCGCCGCTCGCTCAAGGACTTGCTGGCCAAGGATGTCTACGAGAGCTTTGTCGCCGCCATCGCCGACCGCGAATCCCGCAACGAGAAGATGGAGACGACCTTTGTCTCGATCGACAAGTCCGAGTTCACCGACGCCAGCCTGAAGGGCAAGACCGTCACCGTCACGGTGCGCTTTGCCTCCAAGATGATCACCTCGACGCGGGATGCCGCCGGAACGGTTGTCGATGGCAACCCCGAGAAGATTTCCGACCTGATCGACGTCTGGTCGTTTGCCCGTGAAGCGGGCGCGCGCGATCCCAACTGGCGGCTGGTCTCGACCCAGTCCGAACCGTGAGGGCAGGCCGGGCGGCCTTCACCGCCCTGCTCGTCGCCACCCTTTTGCGAGGCCCGGTCATGGCTGATCGATCGCTGCATCCGCCATCCGTCGCCGGGGCCGCCATCACGCCCGTCGCTTACGATGTGCTCGCCGGCTGGATGGACGACGACCACGGCGCGGCTCTTGCCGCGTTCAGGATCAGCTGCCGCGCCATGGTCGATGATCACCCCGCGCTCAGGCCTGCGGCGGCGGCTGTACCGGGTTTACGCAGGATCTGCGACAGCGCGCTTGCCGGGACCACGCCGACCGATCCGGTCGCCGCGCGCCGGTTCTTCGAGGCGCATTTCACTCCCTTCCGTGTGACGCCGGACAGCGGCGCGGGCTTTCTCACCGGCTACTATCAGCCCGAGGTCGCAGCGTCCCTGACCCGGACGGCGGACTTTGCTGCCCCCGTCTACGGCCGTCCGCCCGATCTGGTGACACTGGCGCCGGACGATCCGCGCGGCACGCTCGACCCTGCCCTTGCCGCCGCGCGCCGCACCGCCGGCGGGCTCGAACCCTATCCGGACCGGGCCGCGATCCTTGCCGGCGCTCTGGCCGGGCAGGGGCTGGAAAGGCTCTATCTCAGGGACGAGGCGGAGGTCTTCATCGTCCAGGTTCAGGGCTCCGCCCGCGCCCGCCTCGCCGATGGTCGCCGGCTGCGCCTGACCTATGCCGGCCGCAACGGCCACCCCTACACCTCGATCGGCCGCATCCTGATCGCCGAGGGCCATATTCCGGTCGCCGAGATGTCGCTGGCCCGGCTGATGGGCTGGCTGCGGGCCAATCCCGCCGAGGCCCGGCGGGTCATGAGCGCCAACCGCTCCTATGTGTTCTTTGAAGTCACAGCCGAGACCGACCCTGATGCCGGGCCGACCGGCGGGGCCGGCGTGCCGCTGACGCCGGGACGCTCGCTGGCCGTCGACCGGTCGGTCTGGTCCTACGGTCTGCCGGTGTTCATCGAAAGTACGGTTCTCACCTTGCCCGCCCCGGAAGGCCGGCTCGCCCGGCTGACCATCGCGCAGGATACCGGCTCGGCGATCGTCGGCCCGGCGCGAGCCGACTATTTCTGGGGCTCGGGCGATGAGGCCGGTGTCCGCGCCGGGCTGACCCGCCATCCGCTCGGCTTCACCGTGCTCTGGCCGCGGGCGGAGCCGGGCCAATGAGCGGTTCGCCGACGCGCCATCGCGGCTATCTGACGCGCGAGGACATGGTGTTGTGGGCGCATGTCACCCGATCGGTGCGGCCGATGGACGGACGCGCGGCCTTTGCCCTGCCCGAGCCCCTGACGCTGCCTGCCACGGGACCGGACGCAGCTGACAGCGGGCGGGTGCGCGGGCCAAAACCGCCGCCGGCCGCCCCCGCCGCAGCCGGCCCGGCGCCGCTCCAGCCGCTTGACCGCCGCCAGCGCCAGCGACTGGCGCGCGGCCGGCATGATGTCGACGGGGTTATCGACCTGCATGGCATGCGCCAGGCCGAGGCGCACGGCGCGCTGCTGGCTTTCATTCACCGCGCCCATCGCGAACACCGCTCGATCCTTCTGGTCATTACAGGCAAGGGCGGCGGGCTGGCAGCCGACGGCTCCGAACGCGGGGTTCTCAAGCGCATGGTGCCGCACTGGCTGGCCGATCCGGTCATCCGCCGCCAGATCGTCGGTTTCGAGGAGGCGGCGCGCGGCCATGGCGGAGCCGGCGCCTTCTATGTCAGGATCAGAAAGCCGAAAACCCCGGCTTGACCTTGGCGCCGCACTCGTCCACTTGACCGGCCAACCGACCCTGATCCACTGGACCTGCCCGATATGACCCGCTCGACCCATGACGTCCTGTGCATCGGCAATGCGATTGTCGATGTCATTGCCCATGCCGACGAGGCGTTCCTGCGCCGCTTCAATGTCGCCAAGGGGTCGATGACGCTGATCGACGCCGATCTAGCCGAAACGCTCTATGCAGCGATGGGGCCGGCGACGATCATCTCCGGCGGCTCGGCTGCCAATACGGCGGTCGGTGTGGCGTCGCTGGGCGGCCGCGCGGCCTATATCGGCAAGATCCGCGATGACGAGGTGGGCACGGTCTTCGCCCATGACATCCGCGCCTCCGGCATCCATTTCGAGACGCCGCGCGCCGCCGATGGTCCGCCGACCGCCCGGTGTTTCGTGCTGGTGACGCCCGACGGCGAGCGGACGATGAACACCTATCTCGGTGCCTGCCAGAACCTGACCGAGGCCGACATCGATCCGGCGACGGTGCGGGCGTCCCGCATCACTTATCTCGAAGGCTACCTGTGGGACCCGCCGGCCGCCAAGATCGCCTTCCGCAAGGCTGCCGACATCGCCCATGCCGCCGGGCGCGAGGTGTCGATCACGCTGTCGGATTCCTTCTGCGTCGATCGCTACCGCGCCGAATTTGTCGAACTGATCCGCTCGGGCACCATCGATCTCGTCTTTGCCAACGAACATGAACTCAAGGCGCTGTACGAGACGTCCGATTTCGACACTGCGCTGGCGGCGCTGAAGGCCGAGGCCCGTCAGGCGGTCGTCACCCGGTCGGAAAAGGGCGCGCTCGCCTGGACCGGTACCGAGATCGTCAGCGTTCCGGCTCATCCGATCGACCAGTTGGTCGACACGACCGGTGCCGGTGATCTGTTCGCCGCCGGCTATCTCTTCGGCCACACCACGGGCCGTTCGCCGGAAGCCTCGCTGAAGCTGGCGGCACTGTCGGCGGCCCATGTCATCCAGACGCTGGGTGCCCGGCCGCAGGTCGATCTCCGGCAGCTGGCCAGCGAGAACGGGCTCTACTGAGCCTGTTCACAGCTTGCGCAGGGCCACTTCCTCGATCCGGTGATCGGGGCCCTTGCGCATGATCAGCGACGCGCGCGGCCGCGTCGGCACGATGTTCTCGCGCAGGTTGACGAGGTTGATCCGCTCCCACAATCCGTTGGCGATGGCGGTCGCCTCCTCCTCCGGCAGGTCGGCATATTTGCGGAAATAGGATTTGGGATCGCGGAACGCGGTATCCCTGAGCTTCATGAAGCGCTGAACGTACCAGCGGTGAAGATCGATCTCGTCTGCGTCGATATAGACGGTGAAATCGAAGAAATCGGACACGAACGGAATCGGTTGGCCGTGCCGCAGCTTGCCCGGCCCCTGAAGCACGTTGATGCCCTCGAAGATCAGGATATCGGGCCGGTCGATGATGGTTTTCTCGTCAGGCAGGACATCATAGACGAGATGCGAATAGAGCGGAGCCTCGACATGATGCTCGCCGGCCTTGACGCGGGCGAGGAATTTCAGGATCGCGCCGGCGTCGTAGCTTTCGGGAAATCCCTTGCGCTCCATCAGCCCCTGCCGCGCCAGTTCCGCGTTCGGCATCAGGAAGCCATCGGTGGTGACCAGCTCGACCTTCGGCGTGTTCGGCCAGCGCGACAGCATGGCCTGCAGGATTCGGGCGGTGGTGGATTTGCCGGCCGACACAGAGCCGGCAACGGCGATGATGTACGGCACCTTGCCGTCATCGGCCATCAGGAAGCGCTGGGTCGCCTTGTACAGTCCCTGCGTTGCCGCGACATAGAGCGACAGCAACCGCGACAGCGGCAGGTAGATCTCGATCACGTCGTCGAGCGAGACCGGATCGTTGAGCGACTGCAGC
>CALCZO010000189.1 GCA_937903315.1 uncultured Alphaproteobacteria bacterium | reverse complement strand
AGCGCCCACAGCGGCAACGCAATGGCGACGACCAGGGCCAGCGCAAGAACCAGCAGCAGCGCACCGGCAATCCGCTGTTCCGAAACAGCGCGCGATGCGCGCGATGCGGGACGCGTTGCGGCCCGCATACTCATGCCGCACCCCGTGCCGGAAACACCCGCATCGCTTCGGCCGGCAGTTCGACCGGGATGACCTTGCCCTCGTGCAGGCCGAGATCGCCGATCAGGTTGGCGGAGAAATCGGCCAGCAGGTGCAGTTGCGCGCCCCCGTCCTCGACAAGAATGGCGCGGCAGAACGGGCCAAGGAACTCCAGCGCCTCGATGCGGACACTGAGGGCATTGGGCTCCTGCCCTGTGACGCCGCGGACGCGAACCGCCTCGGGGCGCAGGCCAATCTGCACGGCGGTGCCGGGGCCGATGCCGTTCGGCACCGTGCAGCGGAACATGCGGCCGTCAATCTCGACCGCATCAGCCGCGCGAACGATGCCGGGCAGGAAACTGATCCGCCCGACGAATTCGGCAACGAACGCTGACTGCGGCTTGCGGTAAATCTCGCTTGGCGTGCCGATCTGCTCGATGACGCCGTGGTTCATCACCACGATCCGCTCGGCCATCGACAGCGCCTCTTCCTGATCATGGGTGACCATGATCGTCGTCACGCCAAGCCGGCGCTGAAGGGCGCGGATTTCCTCGCGCAGCCTCAGTCGGACCTGCGCGTCGAGCGCCGACAGCGGCTCATCAAGCAGCAGCAATCCAGGGGATGTCGCCAGCGCGCGCGCAAGGGCGACACGCTGCTGTTGCCCGCCGGAAAGCTGGACGGGATATTTGATCCCCTGATCCTTGAGACCGACCAGCGCCAGCAACTCGCCAACACGCGCGGCAATGTCGGCCCTCGATCGCTGCTGGTTGACAAGCCCGTAGCCGACATTGTCGGCAATCGTCAGGTTGGGAAACAGGGCATAGGACTGGAAAACGATGCCGAAATCGCGCTCGGCTGGCGGCGCATCGGAGACGTCGCGGCCGGCCATGTGGATGGTGCCGGCATTCTGGCGGTCGAGCCCGGCGATGGCCCGCAACAAGGTCGTCTTGCCGCAGCCCGACGGGCCAAGAAAGCAGACGAATTCTCCGGCCTGAACATCAAGATCAATGGATTTCAGCGCCTGAAACGGGCCGAAAGACTTGCTCAGGCCGCGCACCGAGAGAAACGGCGCGCTTCCGTCCGTCGTCGATTTTCCTGCGGTCACATCCCACCCCTGACCGTTCATGGCAACCGGGCCCGGCAAGGGCCGGACCCGGCGTTGTCCAGTGCGGACCGTTACTTCGGTGCAGCCTTGCTCTCGTAACGCTTGGACCATTCGGCGAGGATGCGAGCGCGATTTTCAGCCATCCAGCCGAAATCGTTCTTGGCCATGTTGGCTTCGGCTGCCGCAGGATAGCCCTTGGGCGCCGCCTTGACATCGGGATGCGCAACGATGGCATAGAACTTGCCATACAGCTCGTTGGCGGCCGGGGTTGCGACCCAGTCGGCAATCTTCTTGGCGGCGTCGAGATTCTTGGTGCCCTTGACGATCGAGAACGCCTCCAGATCCCAGCCGACCGCGCCCTTGGGCGTGATGATCTCAAGCGGGGCGCCGTTGCTCTTTTCCTTCACGCCGCGCATGTCGAGGCTGATGCCGATGACGCGCTCGCCCTTGGCGGCCTGCACACAGGGCGCCGAACCCGAATGCGTGTAGACAGCGATGTTGTCATGCAGCTTGTCCATGAAGGCCCAGCCCTTTTCCTCGCCCATCACCTGAAGCCAGGCGGCGACCTGAAGGAAGCCGGTGCCCGAAGACGCCGGATGCGGCATGACGACCTTGCCCTTGTAGGCCGGAGCGGTCAGGTCTTCCCAGGTGGTCGGCGTCTTGATGCCGGCCTTCGCCGCTTCGGCAGTGTTGAAGCAGCCGATGCCGAGAAACGCGTCCATGCCGGTCCAGGTATAGGGACCGGTGGTGTCCTTGAAATTGGCCCGCAGCTTGTCGGCGCCCTTGGGCTGGTAGGTCTCCAGAAGGCCGGCCTTCTCGAACAGCAGCAGCGAGGTCGCCGCCAGGCCGATCACGATATCGGCGCGCGGATTGTCCTTCTCGGCGAGAAACCGGGCGGTGATGACGCCGGTGGAATCGCGCACCCAGACGACCTCGACATCGGGAATTGCCGCTTCGATCGCCGACTTGAATGGCTGAAGCTGGTCGTTCTCGAGTGCGGTGTACGCTGTCACCTTGGTGCGCGCCTGCGCGAGGGCCTCACCTGAAAGGCCTGCCGTCATGATGGCGGCCGCAGCCACCCCCGTCAGAATTGTCCTGATCATGCTCTTCTCCCTGTTCCCCTCCCGAAGCGCCGCGCCTCGGACGGCCGACTTAAACATAGCACTTCAATAACAGTTCGATGACAAGCGGTTCCATGTGGACCGAATGCCGGTCAGGCCGGCCAGGGCAGCGAATAGGTCTTCACGTTGGTAAAGCTCTTCATCGCCTCCTGAACGCCTTCCTTGTAGCCGAGGCCCGAATCCTTGATGCCGCCGAATGGCGACATCTCGATCCGGTAGCCCGGAACTTCCCATACATTCACCGTGCCAACATCGAGATCGCGGATGAACCGGGTGATATGGTCGAGCCGGTTGGTACACACTCCGGATGACAGTCCGTAGGCGGTGGAATTGGAGATCCGGATGACGTCGTCGATCGCGTCGGGCACCCGGATGATCGGGATCACAGGCCCGAAGGTTTCCTCGTGCACCAGCTCGCAGTCATAGGGTACATGATCGACAACGGTGGGCGGGAACAGGGCACCCTGCCGTGGCGCGCCATGGAGCACAGCCGCTCCCCTGGCCACGGCATCATTGACCCGCGCTTCGAACAGGCGGGCCGAGCGTTCGTTGATCACCGTGCCCACGTCGGTTGCAGGGTCCATCGGGTCGCCGCATTTTATCTTCCTGGCCTTCTCGACCACGAGCCTTGAAAATTCGTCGGCAACCGATTGCACGCACAGGATTCGCTTGACCGCCGTGCAGCGCTGGCCGGAGTTCTTGGTCGCGCCCTGAACGGCAAGTTCGGCCGCCTTGTCGAGGTCGGCGTCCTCCATCACGATCAGCGGATCGTTGCCACCCAGTTCGAGCACGATGCGACGGTAACCGGCCTTGTCGGCGATGTACTTGCCGACGCGGACCGAGCCGGTGAAGGTGATGAGATCGGCCGCCGGATCGGTGATCATCGAATCGCCCATCGTCGAGGGATTGCCGGTGACGACCGACAGCATCTCGGGCGGGAGGCCGGCCTCATACAGCACATCGGCGAGCAGCAGCGCGGTGAGCGGGGTCAGTTCGGTCGGCTTGAGCACGACGCGGTTGTTGGTGGCAATCGCCGGGGCCAGCTTGTGGCTGACCATGTTGAGCGGGTGGTTGAACGGCGTGATCGCCGAAATGACGCCGAGCAGCGGCGTCCTCGTGGTGAAGATCTTGCGCTGCTTGCCATTGGGCGAGATATCGCAGGAGAAGGTCTCGCCGTCGTCCTTGATCGTCAGTTGGCCGGCAAACGAATAGACGTCGTAGGCACGCGTCGCCTCATACAGCGAATCCTTCCAGCACAGACCAGATTCGGCGGTGATCAGGCGCGCGATTTCCTCGCGGCGTGCATGCAGCAATTCGGCCGTGCGCAGCAGGATCTGCTGGCGCTCGTAGCGCGTCAGCTTGGGCTTGAAGGCCTGCGCCCTGGCAAAGGCTTCGCGCACATGCTCGGGCCGGGCGGCCGGCACGGTGCCGACGACGGTGTTGTCGTAGGGGTTGAACACCTCGATGACGTCATCGGTCTCGACCAGTTTGCCGGCGATCCGCATCGATTCCTTGCGGAACGGCAGTTTGGAATGGGCGGTCATCTCCCCCTCCTCAGGCGGTATGGTTGAGCGCGACGGCGAAGACATCGAACGTCCGCAGGCGGTGGCCGGCGGGCAGGGTCACCGTGCGGTTGGCGATCATCGGCACCTTCTGTTCCGTGATGCCGCCGTGCGAGCGCAACGGCTCGGTCAGGCCGGACAGATCGTGCTTCTCGGGCGCGGTGCCCAACGTCTTGTGCCGGGTCGAAATGACGACGATATCGCCAAGCCGATCGGTCGGCAGTTCGAATTCGTTGCAGGCCGCCGCACGGGTCATCGCCCGCTCGATGCCCGGCGTCGCCTTCAGTTTGCCGATCAGTGCGGCGATGTCGGTGCCTTCGGGCACATGGACCGTGGCAAAGGAACCCAGCGCGCCATGGTGCACGACGTAAGGATCGGTGATCGGCAGGATGACGCGCGCCGCGCCCTTGCCGAGCCAGCCGTCGAACAGGGGATCGAGATAGAGGACATCGGGCGTGCCGTCCGCGTGATGCTTGTCGTTCATGCCGTGATCGGCGGTGGCGACAACAACACAGCCGAGTGCGTCGAGCCGGCCGATATAGCGGTCGATCATGGCGTAGAAGTCGTTGGCGATGGCCGAACCCGGCGCGCATTTGTGCTGGATGTAGTCGGTCGTCGACAGATACATCAGGTCCGGCCGGTGCGTCTCGACGAGCTTTACTCCGGCCGCAAAGACGAATTCCGACAGGCCGGCCGAATAGACATCCGGCACGCCCATGCCGACAAAGGCGCAGACATCGTCGATGCCGTTGTCCTTCTTCGTTGCCTTGTCCGCCTTCTCGGACGAAAAGGCGATGGCCCGGCCGGTCGAATAATCGAGCCCGTTGGAGAGCAGCAGCCTGAGCTTGTCCTTGGCGGTGACCATCGCGACCGTGCAGCCCGCATCGTGCATGGCGGCCAGGATCGTCGGCGCACGCATGAACCTGGTATCGTTCATCATCACTTCGGTCTTGGTCGCGGGATCGTAGAAGAAGTTGCCGGCAATGCCGTGCACATGCGGCGGGCGGCCGGTGATGATCGACAGGTTGTTGGGGTTGGTGAACGACGGGATCACGCATTCGGCGATCAGACTGGCGCCGCCGGCCATGAAGCGGGCGAAGTTGGGCGCGACGCCCGCCTCGATCGCCTTTTCGATATAGCCGGGCTCGGATCCGTCGATGCAGATGACCACGGTCGGCGCGTGCGGCTTGCGGTAGGCCCTGCCGTTGGCAAGGACGGTGGTCTGGCTGGTGTCGGTCATCATTGTCCTCATGTCACCGGAAGGGCGACGCCCATCTCGCCGCACACATCGCGGACAGCGGCGAGCGCGCCGTCCATGTCCTTTGCATAGAGCCGGCCGATGCAGCCGATGCGGAAGGAGTCGGCCACCGTCAGCTTGCCGGGGTAGATCACGTATCCACGATCCTTGAGCGCATCATAGAACGTCTGGAAAACGAACTTCGGCGTTTTCGGCATGTGGAAGGTGACGATGATCGGTGCCTGCAGGGCATCGGGCAGCAGGGTCCTGAACCCCATCGCGCGCATGCCGTCGATCAGAACCTTGCCGTTGTTGGCATAGCGGGCGCCGCGCCCCTTCTGGCCACCCTCGGCCAGAAACTCGGTCAGCGCCTGATGGAACGAGACGATGACATGGATCGGCGGCGTGAAGCGATACTGGCCGGTCTTTTCGAAATTAGCCCACTGGTCGTGGACATCGAGCACCAGTGTCGTTGCATTGCCTTTCAGCCCCGGCAGGACGGACTTTCGGCATAGCACGAAGCCGAGGCCGGGCACGCCCTCGATGCACTTGTTCGACGAGGCGGCAACAGCATCGGCATGGGCCTTTTCCGCGTCGAGCGGCAGCGCTCCGAAGGCGCTCATCGAATCGACGAGATAACTTTTGCCGCAGCGATGGGCGAGCGCACCAATCTCATGCACCGGGTTGAGGATGCCCGACGTGGTTTCGCAATGGACGGCAAAGACATGCGTGATGGTGGTGCCACGCCTCAGGATCGCCTCGACCTTCTTCAGGTCCGGCGGGGTATCCTCCGGCGTCTCGTAGACCACGGTCTTGCGGCCGGCGATGTCGAGGATGCGCTTGGCGCGGTGGCCATAGGCGCCGTTGATCAGCACCAGCACCTTGCCCTTCTTCGGCACGAAACTGGTCAGCATCGCCTCGACGGCAAAGGTGCCCGATCCCTGGATCGGCACGGTGGCAAAGCTGTCGGCCGCTCCGATGATCTCTGGCAACCGCGCGAGCACCTCGCGGTTGATCTTGAGAAAGGTCGCATCGCGCGAACCCCAGTCGTGGACCATCACCTCCTTCACCGATTTGGAGGTCGTGAGCGGGCCGGGCGTCAGCAGCAGCGGATCGCCGGTTTCGGACGCGGCGCGGTTGGGAATGGGCAGGCTCATGGCGGATCGGCTCCTCACGGTCGAGCGGGTCTGAGGCAAGCTAGAAGCGGAATGATATATTCGTCAAATATGTCGTTTGGATATTGCTCATAGATATTTTCTATGACTTGATCCGTCCATGAACCTGACAAGCCTGCGCGCTTTCCATGCTGTGGCCGAGGCGGGCGGCTTCACGCGCGCCGCTGCGGCGCTCGGGTTGAGCCAGCCGACCCTGTCAAGTCAGGTGCGGACCCTTGAGGCCCGTTACGAGGCAAGCCTGTTCGACCGCAAGGGGCGCGGGGTCAGCCTGACGCCGCTCGGCCAGCGGCTGTTCGACATCACCACCCGGATGTTTGCCGCCGAAGAGGATGCACGGGCGCTGCTGGAGGGGGCGACGACCTTGCGGCGCGGCCATCTTCGGGTTGCCGCAGACAGCGCGACACATGTCATGCCGTTGCTCTCGCGCCTCAAGCAGCGGCATGCCGGCCTGACCTTCTCGCTCAGCATCGGCAATTCGACCCGCGTCCTGCAACAACTGATCGACTACGATGCTGATATCGGGGTTACCGCCCGCGCCACATCCGATCCGCGGCTCCATGCCCGCCTGCTGCGGACGGACCGGCTGGTGCTGTTCGTGCCGAGCAGCCATCCGCTTGCCGCCCGGTCGAGCCTGCCTCTTGCCGGGCTGAGCGGGATCGATCTGGTCATTCGCGAGACCGGCTCGGTCACCCGCGAGGTGTTCGAAGCCCGGCTGGCCGAGGCCGGTGTCAGACCGGGGACGCTGGTCGAGGTGCAGGGGCGCGAGGCGGTGCGCGAGGCGGTCGCCGCAGGGTTCGGCGTCGGGATCGTCTTCGACAGCGAGTTTGCGCCCGACCCGGCCTTCACCTTGCTCTCGGTCAGCGATTGCGATCTCGACGTTGCCGAGTATCTGGTCTGTCTGGAGGCACGACGGCGGCTGCCGCTCGTGCGCAGCGTGCTCGATCTGGTGGCCGTCAGCTAGGATCAGACGACGGCGAAGGCCGCCTTCCAGATGGCCGTTTCAGGGAAGATGATCAGGCCGGCGGCGGCGAGTGCAATCCCGTAGGGAATGCCGGTCGTCTTGTCGTGCAGGCGGACGATCCAGGCGTGTTTCTGGGCAAAGGCCGGCAACATGAACGTACGGCCGAGCAGCAGCCCGAGGGTCAGCAGGCCGCCAAGTACCGCGGCGATCAGCGAATATTCCATGAGGGTCGGAAATCCGCACCAGACGGCCGTGGCCGCAGCCAGCTTGGCATCGCCGCCGCCGATCCAGCCGCATGCAAACATCGAGAAGGTAATGACCAGAACCAGCGCGCCGGCAGCCAGATGCATGCCGATTGCGGTCCACGACAGGCCCATCAGCGCCGAGAACGCCAGAAATCCGGCGACAAGCAACAACGAGACGCGGTTGGGGATGGTCATGCTGACAAGATCGCTTGAGGCGGCGAACGCCATCAGAGCCGAAAAGAACACCAGCATCGAGGTATCGAGAAGCGACATCGGGCACCCGGGACTTTCACGGCAGAACTGGCCGAACACCGGCAAGACTAGCTCCGAAGCCTCACGGCAACGTTAACGCGCGGGAGCGACGGCCCGCCGGATGCACGCAACGCACAAAAAACCCGCGCCGGACGCTCGCCGGCGCGGGTTTCCTTGCCTTCCGGCAGAAGCTCTTACTTCAGCTTGCCCGAGACGTACGAGAACGTCGAGGTCAGCTTGGTGCCCAGCTGGGTCAGCGCCGTAATGATGGCGACGGCAACCAGAGCCGCGATAAGGCCGTATTCGATGGCCGTAGCGCCCGACTCATCAGCAGCAAAACGATTGAAAAGGTTCTTCATGACTCGCTCCGTTGAACTAGCGGCTTCCCTTGCGACCGAACGATGCGCCGGCCTTTTCTTGAAACCGAGGCCGATCCTAGGTGAGACGAATTGAAGAGCGGTTAATTTCACCACAGACAAAGCCGTGTTTTCAAATCGTGTTTTTGATGGTTAATCAATCACGAAGAACAAAATACAACGTATTATATGTCGTTTTATTCGATGTAGAAATCATATATATTTGTTTTATTTCCATCTATAAAAAAATACACTGATATATTGCGGTTTCAAGTGACGCAACTTACAGGGATTCTATGCCTGTGTGCCAGAACTGGTTATTTGGCAGAACCCGGCTGGGCCGCGTGGCAGGCTCGGTTCTGCCGTTCAGCCGGCGTTCGGGGCGCTCGTCATGCGGCTGCCTGCCAGACTTAGCGAAAAATTCACCAAGAGCGGCGAGACTGCAATGACAAGGGCCATGTCCCTCGCCATCGACCGGAGTAGCCATCCATGCGCCTGACCCTTCCGCTCACGCGACGCACGTTCACCCGCACGCATGCGCTGGCGCTCGGTCTGGTCGCGGTCATGGCCGGGCAAGCGCCGGCGCAGGCGAACGACAGCATCGATGTGCAGATGGATTCGGCAAAGCTGGTGAAGGTGCCCGAGGGCACCGACACGCTGGTGGTCGGCAATCCGATGATTGCGGATGTGACCTTGCAGCGCAACAACGTGCTCGTCGTCACCGGCAAGGCCTATGGCACAACCAACATGATCGCGCTCGACAAGAAGGGGGCGATCATTTCGGAATCACGCATTGTCGTGATGACCCCGCAGAAGGATCGGCTGGTCGTCCTGCGCGGCGGCGAACTCGAGACCTATTCGTGCAATCCCGATTGCGGCGCGGTGATGCAGCTCGGCGACGGCGAGAAATTCTACCAGCGTACGCTCGATCAGGCACGCAACCGCACGCAGGCGATCAAGGGCAACGATACGCCGGCCCGCTGATCCCGCGCGGGTTCGGCTGCTTTCAGCCACTGTTAACCACCACGACGAAACAGCCCGCTGCCGGCCGCGACTCATCATGCGCCGAAAGCAAGCGTCAACCTCCCTTGTCTAGCATCATATCCGGATTTTGCCCGCAAAGGTTCCAGCGGCGCCGGAGATCGTCAATGGAGAGAGTAGCGTTCCTGCATCGCGTGCGCCGGCTCGTCAGCCGCTTCGGCCGCAACCGCAAGGGAGCGACGGCGGTCGAATTTGCCCTCGTGTCCATCCCGTTCTTCGGCATCCTGTTTGCCATCGCCGAGACCGGCGTCGCCTTCATCGGCGGATCGATCCTCGACCGCGCGGTCGAGAAGGCCAGCCGCTCGATCATGGTCGGCACGCTGCAGGGCAACGCCGGCAACAACAACGCCAAGCGCACCATCTTCCACAACAACATGTGCACGCTGCTCGACGGCTACCTCGACTGCAACGCCCTGAAATACGACGTGCAGGCCTATAACACCTTCGGCGATCTTATGGCCCCGATCCCTCTGGTGAACGGCGCCCTCGACAATTCCGTGCTGCCGCGCTTCAACCCCGGCCAGTCCGGCCAGGTGGTCATCGTGCGGGTCTACTATGAAATGCCGGTCTACGTCGATTTCTTCGGCTCCGGCCTTGCCAACCTGACCGGTAACAAGCGCCTGCTTGTCGGCGCCACCGCATTCAAGAACGAGCCCTTCTGATGTCCGGACCACTGAACCTTTCCGGAAATCCCGCCATGTCGGCCCCTTGCCGCCCCGCCTCGCGGCTGTCGACGCTCAACCGCGCCCTGCGCCGCCGTCTCACCGCGTTCGGACGGGCGCGTTCGGGCATCGCCGCGACCGAATTCGCGCTGATCGTGCCGATCATGCTGTCGATGTATTTCGGCATGATCGAACTGAGCCAGGCGCTGGGCCATGGCCGCAAGACGACGCTGCTGTCGCGGACGCTGGCCGATCTGGTCACCCAGTCGACCGGCATCACCAACACCGACATGAATACGATCTTCTCGGCCTCGGCCTCGGTCCTGGCACCGTTCGAGACGACCAACCTCGCCATGCGGGTGACGGCGATCTCCATCGACGGCGCGGGCACCGCTCGGGTCGACTGGTCGAATGTCAGGAACGCCGGCACCGCGCCGGCCTATGCTCCCCTGGGCCGGTGCTCGAACGCCAATGCGCTCGTGCCCCTGTCCCTGCGTTCGCCACGCTCCAGTCTGGTGATTTCGGATGCCACGGTCCGGCACTACCCGGCCATCGGCACGGTCCTGGTGCCCAGTGGCGTGACGATTTCCGAAACGATGCCGATGCGGCCACGGGTCTCGCAGTCGATCATCCGCGAGGGCGTCCCGACATCGCCCTGCCCGGGCGCGGTGCCATGAATCGATTCGACAGCCGGCTTCCTGTTGACCCGCGAACCAGTTAAACAGGTCTGGATCGGCTCCGCTTCCGGCGGGGTGACGAGAAAGTCCTGTTCCTGATGGCGGATCCTATGCGCATGCCCAAGATCGCGGTTTTCGACGTTGGCAATATCCTGATCCGCTGGGACCAGCGCAATCTCTACCAGAAGATCTTCGGCGACCGGCGGCAGATGGAGCATTTCCTCGCCGAGGTCTGCACCAACGCCTGGAATCTCGAACAGGACCGGGGCCGCAGCTGGGCGGACGGCGAGCGCGAGGCGATTGCCCGCCATCCCGAATTCGAGGCGGAAATCCGCGCCTTCCGCGCCCGCTGGTGGGAGACCCTGCACGGGCCGATCGCCGAGCATGTCGCACTGCTGGACGCGCTGCAGCGCAACGGCGTTCCGACCTACGCGATCACCAATTTTGCCGCCGACACGTTCGAGGAGACCTGCGCGGCCTTTCCGTTCATGCAGCGGTTCAACGGGGTGATCTGCTCGGGGCGCGAGGGGGTGTGCAAGCCGAACCCCGCGATCTACCGGCTGCTGCTCGAGCGCTTCGGACTGAACGCAGGGGACTGTGTGTTCATCGACGATTCGGCGGCCAATATCGCCGCCGCCGATGCGCTCGGCTTTCACACGATCCACTACACGATCGGGCTGGATGCGGCAGGCGCATTCCGGCAGTTCGGATTCCCGGTCGGCTGACCGGCTACTGACGCAGGACCAGCGTCCGGCCGGTCATCTCGAATTTCTGCAGACGATTGAAGAAGCTCATGCCGATCAGGGTGACATTCAACCCCTGCGGGACAATCACGGCCTCGACATCAGGTACCGAGATCGGACCGATGCGGACCTCATTGAGCCGGACACGGGCCGCCATGACGCGGCCATTGGCGGTCTGGATCGGCGCGGTATAGCTTGCCGCCGCCGGATCAATCCCGAGCAGGCGGGCTTCCTCCAGCGGCAGGGCGATGATCGTCGCGCCGGTGTCGACAAGCCCCTTGACGAACTTGCCGTTGATCCTGACGTCGGTCGTGAAATGTCCGGACGCATCGGCGGCGAGCGAGACGGCACGCGGGCCTGATGCGGCCGGCTGGGGCGTCGTTCTTGCAACTGCTGACGGCGCTGGCGCGTCGGCATAGCGCGCGATCAGCCCCTGACCGAAGGCCATCAGCACGACACCCGCCGCCACGAACAATCCGACGATCCTTAGCACCCCAGCAGACTCCCATCAGCGAGACAGGCATGATGACCGGCTCGCCTTGCCGCATCGTTGCTTGGCACCGGGAAATCACTGACAGAGTAAACGGATGTTTGCCCGATTCAGGCGGCAAAGGCCGCCTTGAGCAGGGCGCGCGTGTACTCCTGCTGCGGGGCGGCGAAGATGTCTGCTGCCGGCCCCTGCTCGACAATCCTGCCATGGCGCATGACGATCAGGTGGTTGGCGAGCGCGCGGACCACCTTGAGATCGTGGCTGATGAACAGATAGGCGAGATTGCGCTCCTTCTGGAGCTTCTGCAGCAGCGCAACGATCTGGGCCTGAACCGACATGTCGAGCGCGCTGGTCGGCTCATCGAGCACCACGAATTTCGGTGACAATGCCATGGCGCGGGCAATCGCGATGCGCTGGCGCTGGCCGCCGGAGAACTCGTGCGGGTAGCGGTCCATGGCGGCGGGATCAAGCCCCACCTCCGTCAGCGCATCGGCGACGATGCGGCGGCGCTCTGCGGCATCAAGATCGGGCCGCTGGATCGACAGGCCTTCGGCCACGATTTCGGCCACCGACATGCGCGGCGAAAGCGAGCCGTAGGGGTCCTGAAAGACGATCTGCAGATCCTTGCGCAGCGGGCGCATCGCATCAAAGCCGAGCGTATCGATCCGCTGGCCAAGATAGGTGACCGGCCCCTCTGAGCGGATCATGCGCAAGGTTGCCAGCCCAAGCGTTGTCTTGCCCGAGCCGGACTCGCCGACCACTCCGACCGTCTGGCCGGCGCGGACCGAAAAGGAAATTCCGTCGACCGCCTTGATGTGTCCGACCGTGCGGCGGAGCAGGCCCTTGCGGATCGGAAACCAGACCTTGATGGTGTCCGCCTCGACGATCACCGGCTTGGACCGGTCCTCGGGCGGGGGCAGACCCTTGGGCTCGGCCGCCATCAAGGCGCGGGTATACTCGTGCTGCGGGTTGGCAAAGACCTCAGCCACCGGCCCGGTCTCGACGATCCGGCCCTTGCGCATCACGGCAACACGATGGGCGATGCGGCGAACAATGCCGAGATCATGGGTGATGAACAGCATCGCCATGCCGGTCTCGCGCTGCAATTCCTGCATGAGGTCGAGAATCTGGGCCTGTACGGTCACGTCGAGCGCCGTGGTCGGCTCGTCGGCGATCAGCAGGTCCGGCTCATTGGCCAGCGCCATCGCGATCATCACCCGCTGGCGCTGGCCGCCGGAGAGTTGATGCGGATAGGACCCAAGCCGGGTTTCAGGCTCGGGAATGCCGACGCGGGCCAGCAGTTCGAGGGTGCGGGTGCGGGCCGCCGCGCCTGTCAAGCCGCGATGGATGGCGACGATTTCCGAAATCTGCCGCTCGACCGTATGCAACGGGTTGAGCGAGGTCATCGGTTCCTGGAAGATCATCGTGATGACATTGCCGCGGATGGCGCGCATCCGCGCCTCGTCGGCCTTGAGCAGGTCCTCGCCGTTGAGCCGGATTTCGCCGCCGGGATGCGACGCCGCCGGATAGTTCAGCAACCGCACGATGGAAAGCGCCGATACCGATTTGCCGGACCCCGATTCGCCGACCAGCGCCAGCGTCTCGCCCTTGCGGATATCGTAGCTGACCCGATCGACCGCCAGCGTCTCGGTGCCGGCCTGCCGGAAGACGACGGAGAGATCGCGCACGGACACAAGAGGCGCGCCGGTCATGCGAAGGTCTTTCTGGGATCGAACGCGTCGCGCACTGCCTCGCCGATGAAATTGAGCAGCGACAGCATCAGCGCGATGACAAAGAAACCCGACATGCCAAGCCACGGTGCCTGAAGGTTGGATTTGCCCTGTTGCAGCAATTCGCCCAGCGACGGCGAGCCGGGCGGCAGGCCGAAGCCGAGAAAATCGAGGCTGGTCAACGTGGTGATCGAGCCGTTGAGCACGAAGGGCATCAGCGTCAGCGTCGCCACCATCGCATTGGGCAGCACATGACGCCGGATGATCGCCGCATCGCCGAGGCCGAGCGCGCGGGCAGCATTGACGTATTCGAAGTTGCGGGCGCGCAGGAATTCCGCCCGCACGACACCGACCAGCGAGGTCCATTCGAACAGCAGCAGGATCAGGAGCAGGACGACAAACCCCGGCGCAACAAACGACGAGATGATGATCAGAAGATAGAGCCGGGGGATCGAGGTCCAGATCTCGATGAAGCGTTGCAGCACCAGATCGATCCAGCCGCCGAAATAACCCTGGATCGCCCCGGCCGCGATGCCGATGCTTGACGCGACGACGGCAAGGATCAGCCCGAACAGCACCGAGGTACGGAAGCCGTAGATCAGCCGCGCCACCACATCGCGGCCGCGGTCGTCGGTGCCGAGCCAGTTCCATTCAATGTCGCGGCAGGATGTTCCGCCGGTCTTCGCTGCCGCGGTCTGGCATTGCGCATCGGTCAGCAGCCAAGTCGGCGGCGAAGGCGCCGGCGCCGGCAGGTCGCGGTTGATCGTCTCGTGCGAAAACCGGATCGGCGGAAACAGCAGCCATCCGTGCTGCCTGATCTCGTCGGCGATCACCGGATCGCGGTAGTCGGTGCGGGCGAGAAAGCCGCCGAATTTCTCTTCCGGATAGTCAATCAGGATCGGAAACAGCGTCTCGCCCTTGTAGCGGGCGACGATCGGGCGATCGTTGGCGATCAGTTCGGCACCGAGCGACAGGATAAACAGGGTGCTGAACAGCCAGAACGCCCACAGGCCACGCCGGTTGCGCCTGAAATTGTCGAGCCGCCGCCGGTTGATCGGCGAGAGTTGCCAGCGCGAGCGGCGCGCGGCACCGCCTTCGGGCAGGCGATCGTCGGCGGCAAGGATCGATCCCGTCATCGCTCAGACCTCCCGCGCCTCGAAATCGATCCGCGGATCGATGAAGGTGTAGGTGAGATCGGTGACCAGATTGATGACCAGCCCCATCAGCGCGAAAATGAACAGGTTGGCGAACACCACCGGATAGTCACGGTTCAGAATCGATTCGAACGACAGCAGTCCCAGTCCGTCGAGCGAGAAGATCGTCTCGATCAGGATCGAGCCGGTGAAGAACGCGTGGATGAACGCGCTCGGAAAGCCGGAAATCACGATCAGCATCGCATTGCGGAAGACGTGGCCGTAGAGCACTGCGTTGTCGGTCAGTCCCTTCATCCGCGCGGTCAGCACGTATTGCTTGCGGATTTCGTCGAGGAACGAGTTCTTGGTGAGGAAGGTCAGCGTGGCAAACGCCGACAGGGCCATGGCGATGATCGGCAGGGTGATGTGCCAAAGGTAGTCGAGCGCCTTGCCGGCCAGCGAGAGCTGGTCGAAATTCTCGCTCGTCAGCCCACGCAACGGAAAAACCGAGAAGAACGAGCCGCCGGCGAACAGCACGATCAGGAACACGGCGACCAGAAAGCCGGGCATGGCATAGCCGATGACGATGACCGCGCTGGTCCAGACATCGAACGACGAGCCGTCCGAGATCGCCTTGCGGATGCCGAGCGGGATCGAAATTCCGTAGGAGATCAGCAGCATCCACAATCCGAGGCTCATCGAGACCGGCAGCTTCTCCTTGATCAGCTGGATGACGGTGGCATCGCGGAAATAGCTCTTGCCGAAATCGAACCGGATGTAATCACCCAGCATCTTGAAAAAGCGCTCGTGCGCCGGCTTGTCGAAACCGAACTGCTTTTCCAGTTCCTTGATGA
>CALCZO010000188.1 GCA_937903315.1 uncultured Alphaproteobacteria bacterium | reverse complement strand
CGATCAAGGAACGCATCGGCGATCTGGATCGACTGTTCCAGCAGGCCGCCGGGGTTGTTCCTGAGGTCGAGGACGTAGCCCTTGATCTTGTCAGGGCCGATTTCCTTGGTCAGCTCGTCAACGCCCTTGCGGATCGCCTCGAACGACTGCTCATTGAATTGCGACAGCCGGATGTAGGCGACATCGTCGCCTTCCTTGCGCACCCTTGCGACGGGGGGGCGGATGGTGGCGCGGGTCAGCGTCACGTCCAGCGTCTGGGTCTTGTTGCGCAGGATCTTCAGCGTCACGCTGGTCCCCAGCTCGCCCCGCATCTTGTCGACCGCCTGGTTGAGGCTGAGGCCCTGCACCTGCGTGCCATCGATATGGGTGATCAGGTCATTGGCCAGAATGCCGGCCTTGGCGGCGGGCGAATCATCGAACGGGCTCATCACCTTGACCAGCCCGTCCTCCATCATCACCTCGATCCCGAGGCCGCCGAACGAGCCGCGCGTGGTGCGCTGCATGTCCTCGTTGGCCTTCTGGTCGAGGAAGGAGGAATGGGGATCCAGCGAGGTCAACATGCCGTTGATCGCCGATTCGATCAGCTTCTGCTCGTTCGGCGATTCGACATAATCGGCGCGAATCTTGTCGAACACATCGCCGAACAGCGTCAGCCGACGGTAGGTGTCCGTCGCGTTGGCATTGGCCGGGGCCGAGGTCCTGAGCGCGCCAAGCGAACCCGCCACGAGCGCACCTGCCGCCACGCCTGCCATGAAAAGAGAAGCCTTGCGCATCATCCACGAGCCTTTTCGCCCACCTGCTTCGCCCACCAGGGCGAAGAATCAACGGGCAGATTGTCTTTACGCAATTCCACATACAGCAGCGCCTCGCCGGAATTGGCCTGCGCTGCGCCTTCCGAGGGAACGGGTCCCACGGTGCCGACCGGTTCCCGGGCCAGTACGAACTGGCCGGTTTCGACGTTGGTCGTCTGCAACCCGGTCAGCACGAAAGTGTAGCCGTTCCCCACGTTGATAATCAAGACACGACCGTATGACCGGTAAGGCCCGGAGAACAGCACCCAGCCATCGGCCGGCGCCGTCACCAGGTTTCCGACCGCCGCGGCGATGGTTACGCCCCGTTCGGTCCCGCCAAAACCATCGTCAACGCCAAATGCCCTGACAATCGGGCCATTTGTGGGCGGAAGCAGCAATCCCCGCGCATCGGGGAAGGCGATTTTCGGCTGAAGCCGGGCCGGGTCCCTGAAGGCCGCGGTCGCCAGAGCCGCCAGTTCCGCCTCGCTCTTGGCCAGCGGCGGCACCTTTTTCGCCAGTTCCTGCGCCCGCTGGCTGGTTGCTGATTCGGCTTCGGCGCGGCCGATCAATTCTTTGAGAGACTGGGCCTGCCGGGCAAAGGCATCAAGGCGGCGCTTTTCCTCGACCAGTGCGTCTTCCGAGGTCGCGATCTGGCCCTGCCGCGCCTCGACCAGCGCGACCAGACGGTTGCGCTCGCCCTCAAGCTGGTCCCGCTCGGCCTTCAGCCGCCGGCGCTCGGTCGCCGCCGCCTCGCGCAGGCGCACCAGTTCGCCAAGATCGCCGGCCAGCCGCTCGGCCTCGGCGCGGATGTCGGGCAGGACCTGACCGAGCAGGATCGCCGAGCGAATCGCCTCCAGCATATCCTCTGGCCGGACCAGCACCGCCGGCGGCGGCTTGCGGCCCATGCGCTGGAGCATCGCCAGAACCTCAATGATCAGGCCGCGCCGCGCCTCCAGCGAGCGGCGCAACGCCGCCTCACTGGCCTGCACCTCGTCGAGCCGCGCCTGCGACTGGGCGAGCCGATCCTCGGCGGCGCGGACGGTCTCACCGGTCTTGATCAGGTCGACGTTGAGCCTGGCGCGGTCGCCCTTGAGCCCCGCCACCTCGCTTCGGAGCCGCGACAGTTCCGCCTCCGAACGGCGTATCCGGTCGGTGACGTCGCGCAGGTCCTCCGCTGCGGCCGGCGGGGTCGCGGGCTGAGGAGCCGCCGGTTCCTGCTGGGCCGATGCCGGCATGGCCGCAAGAAGGCAGCCGAACGCGAAGGCAAGCCGGCACCTGTGGTGGATCGGTCGCCGGGAAATGCGGGTTCGGACGGGTTCGGCCATCGGTCCTTCGATGTTCGTCGGCGAGGAAAGCCAGTTCTACCATTGATTCGGCGCCCGTCCGAACCGTCACACCCGGTGGTAGGGATGCCCGGTGAGGATCGTCCCGGCCCGGTAGAGCTGTTCGGCCAGCAACACCCGGACAAGCTGGTGCGGCAGGGTGAGCGCACCAAAGCACAGCACCAGCCCCGCCCGTGCCCGCACTGTCGCATCGAGCCCGTCCGGTCCGCCGATCACACAGGTCAGAGAGGCGGCCCCTTCGTCAGCCCATTGCTTGACTGCATTGGCGAAGTCGACGCTTCCAAGGGTCTTGCCGCGCTCGTCGAGCGCGACCAGCCGCCCGCCTTCCGGCACAGCGGCGAGTATGGCGCGAGCCTCCTCGGTCATCCGGTCCTCGGCCCGTCGCTGGCTGCTTTCGGCCAGTTCGGTCAGGCGAAAGCCGGTGACTCCAATGGAGCGGCCAAGCGCTTGAAACCGGTCAAGATAACGATCGCACAGCATCCGCTCCGGGCCGGATTTCAACCGCCCGACGGCAATGATCTGGAGCTTCACGGCCCTGTCTCCGCAGTCCCGATGTCAGGACTCGGCAGGCTCCTTCGGGCGCTCCGGACCCCACAACCGTTCGAGATTGTAGAACGATCGCGCCTCGGGCTTGAAGACATGGACAATCACATCCCCTGCGTCGATCAGCACCCATTCGCAGGTCTGCATGCCTTCGCTGCGAATTCCGGGAATACCGTTATCTTTCAACGCGTTGATCACCTGATCGGCAACCGCGCCGACATGCCGGTCCGACCGGCCGGTGGCCACGATCATCGCATCGGCCAGCGAGGAGCGGCCCGCCAGATCGAAGGTTACGATGTCCTCGGCCTTGGCATCATCGAGGACCTTCTCGATCAGCCCTGTCAGCGACACGGGCGGGGGTGGAGCCTTTTTCCGGCTTTTGGCGCGCGCTTTCGGCGCCTTGATCGCGATGACATCAGGCAGTGCGGTCATTCCCTCGAACTCCGGGCAGAATCGCCCTGTGATGATAATATCAGCGTCGAATATGACAATTTCAATGCGTAATTCGTCAGCATTCTCGACATCACCGGTGAGCCTGCCGACGCAATTCCGTTGAAGACAGCGCTGAGCGCGGACCATAGAGCACGGTGAAGGCCGGCGGCGCATGGGCCAGCAGGTCGGCCCCATGCGGCATCCGGCGGGCGACAAGCCATTGGCCGGCCTGCCCTGCGGTCGCGGCCAGCGTGGCACCCGGCCTGTCGACCACCGCAATCGGCAGCAGACGGGCGATGGCGCGCCAGTCCTTCCAGCGATGAAAACTGACCAGAGAATCAGCGCCGATCAGCCAGACAAACCGCACGCCGGGACAGCGGGCGATGAGATAGCGGATGGTCTGGATGCTGTAGCGCGCCCCGAGCGGGGCCTCGAGCGCGCTGACGACCATCGCGGGGTGGTTCGCCAGTTGGGCGACCGCCGCCAGTCTTTCTGCGAGCGGCGCAAGATGCGCGTTGTTTTTCAGCGGATTGCCGGGGGTGACCAGCCACCAGACCGCATCGAGGCCAAGCCGGCGCAACGCTGCCGTGGCGACCAGTCGATGGCCGGTATGCGGCGGGTTGAACGAGCCGCCGTAAAGCCCGATCCGCATCCCGCGTCCGTGCCGGGGCACCGGCAGCGGGCGGTACGGCCGCGTGGCCGCGAGAGGCCGGACCGGGCCGCTCACCGGCGGATCGTTCCCTGACCGTGCAGCTTGTACTTGAACGAGGTCAATTGCTCGACGCCGACCGGCCCACGCGCGTGCATTCGTCCGGTGGCGATGCCGATCTCCGCGCCGAACCCGAATTCGCCACCGTCGGCAAACTGGGTCGAGGCGTTGTGGATCACGATGGCCGAATCAACCTCGGCCATGAACCGCGCCGCCGCGCCCTCGTCGGCGGTGATGATCGCATCGGTGTGATGCGAACCGTAGCGCTCGATATGGGCGATGGCGGCGTCAAGACCGTCCACCACCTTCGCCGCGATGATCGCATCGAGGTACTCGGTCGCCCAGTCAGCCTCGGTCGCCGGGGTCACGCGCGGATCGGCGGCGCTGACGGCCGCATCGCCCCGTACCGCACAACCGGCCTCGACCAGCGCACCGATCAGCACCGGCAGGGCGCGGTCCGCAATCGCCCGGTCGACCAGCAGCGTCTCGGCCGCGCCGCAGATGCCGGTCCGGCGCATCTTGGCATTGACCAGAACGCTGCAAGCCATGGAAAGATCGGCCTTTTCATGGACATAGACATGATTGTTGCCGTCGAGATGGGCAAAGACCGGCACCCGTGCCTCGGCCTGCACCCGGCTGACAAGGCTCTTGCCGCCGCGCGGCACGATGACATCGATGGCTCCGTCGAGCCCGGCCAGCATCGCGCCGACGGCATCGCGGTTGCGTGTCGGCACGATCTGGATCGCATCGGCAGGAAGGCCGCCGGCAGCCAGCCCCTCACGCATGGCGGCGGCAATGGCCATGGAC
Organism: uncultured Alphaproteobacteria bacterium; assembly: GCA_937903315.1. Taxonomy (GTDB): domain Bacteria; phylum Pseudomonadota; class Alphaproteobacteria; order Rhizobiales; family Beijerinckiaceae; genus JAIUNP01. Next base: position 2,341 of record CALCZO010000188.1, on the reverse strand, counting down.
GACGCGAGCGAATCGGACCCTGCGCGCAGGATGACCGCATTGCCGGCCTTGAGGCAGAGCGCACCGGCATCCGCCGTCACATTCGGACGGCTTTCGAAGATCACGCCGATCACGCCGAGCGGGGTGCGCACGCGCTGGATCCGCAAGCCGTTGGGCCGCGTCCATTCGGCGGTGACCGCGCCGACCGGATCGGGCAGGCCGGCAATCATCGCCACACTGTCGGCGATCGCGGCGATGCGGCCCTCGTCGAGCCGCAGGCGATCGATATAGGCTGCCGTCGCTCCCGTTGCGGCGGCGGCCGCGCAGTCGGACTGGTTGGCCGCCAGAATGCCCGCCCTATGCGCCTGCAAGGCCGCGGCGGCAGCCTCGAGCCCTGCGGATTTCTCGCCGGGTCTTGCCAGCGCAAGGCGGCGCGAGGCAGCGCGACCGCGCCGACCGATATCCGCCATCAGCTCGCCCAGAGTGCCATCGTCGGCCAGCACCGCGCGGCTCATCGCTCGCCCCCTTCGCCGGACATCACCAGGTTATCACGGTGGATCATCTCGGACCGCCCGGAAAAGCCGAGAATGGCCTCGATCTCGCCGGTCTTGCGGCCCTGAATGCGCAGGGCGTCGGCTGCATCGTAGGCAATCAGCCCGCGTGCGATCTCGCCGCCCTCGCTGGAGCGGACGATCACCGCATCGCCGCGCGAGAAATTGCCCTCGACCCGGACGACACCGGCCGGCAGCAGGCTTTTGCCGCCGACCAGCGCGCGCGCCGCGCCCGCATCGACGACCAGCGTGCCGCGCGGCTCCAGCGTGCCGCCGATCCAGCGCTTGCGTGCGGTCACCGGCGTCGACGGACTGAGGAACCATGTCGCCGGACCGCCGGCCATCACGGCCCCGAGCGGATTGTCGCGCGTGCCGTTGGCGATCATCAGATGGGCGCCGCCGGCGGTCGCGATCTTGGCGGCCTCGACCTTGGTGGTCATGCCGCCGCGCGACAGTTCGGAGGCCGCGCCGCCGGCCATCGCCTCGATTTCCGCCGTGATCTTCGGTACGACGGGGATGAGCGTGGCGGCCGGGTCCTTCTGCGGCGGGGCCGTGTAAAGCCCGTCGATATCGGACAGCAGGACGACGCAATCGGCGCTCGCCATGGTCGCCACGCGGGCGGCAAGCCGATCGTTGTCGCCATAGCGGATTTCGTCGGTGGTGACGGTGTCGTTCTCGTTGATCACCGGAATGGCGCGGTAGGACAGCAGCGTTTCCACCGTCGCGCGGGCATTGAGATAACGCCGCCGCTCCTCGGTATCGCCATAGGTCAGCAGCAGCTGGCCGGCGGTGATGCCATGGCGGGCGAGCGCCTCGGCCCAGGCGCGGGCGAGCGCGATCTGGCCGATCGAGGCCGCCGCCTGCGCCGCTTCCAGCGGCAGGGCGCCGGGCTTGAGACCAAGCACGAGCCGGCCAAGCGCAATTGCGCCCGAAGAGACGACCAGCACATCCGCCCCGTCCCGGTGCAGGCCGGCGAGATCGTCGGCCAGGCGGTCGAGCCAGCCGGCCTTCAGCCCTTCCCGCCCGACGAGCAGGGAGGAGCCGACCTTGACGACGATGCGACGGAAGCGCCGGAGATCGGGCAGCGCGGCCTTACGCGGCATCGTCCCCTCCCTCGCCGGCGCGGGCTGCGTCGATGACACCGAGCAGGGTGTGCAGCACCTCGGTCACCCCGGCGCGCGAGACGGCGGACAGCAGCATCGGCGGCTGGCCGCAGGCCCGGCGCAGGCGGTCACGCTGCTTTTTCAGTGTCTCGGGATCGACCGCATCGACCTTGGACAGGGCCACGATCTCAGGCTTGTCCTCCAGCCCGCTGCCATAGGCATCGAGTTCGGCCCGTACGGTCTTGTAGGCCTTGCCGGCGTGCTCGCCGGTTGCCTCAACCAGATGCAGCAGCACCCGGCAGCGTTCGACATGGCCGAGGAACCGGTCGCCCAGCCCGTGGCCCTCATGCGCGCCCTCGATCAGGCCGGGAATGTCAGCCAGAACGAATTCGCGATCGGCAACGCGGACGACGCCGAGGCCGGGATGCAGCGTGGTGAACGGATAATCGGCGATTTTCGGTTTGGCGGCCGTGGTGGCGGCCAGAAACGTCGATTTACCGGCATTCGGCAGGCCGACGAGTCCGGCATCGGCGATCAGCTTGAGCTTCAGCCAGATCCAGCGTTCCTCGCCCGGCAGGCCGGGATTGGCGCGGCGCGGCGCCCGGTTGGTCGATGAGGTGAAGTGCAGGTTGCCAAAGCCGCCGTTGCCGCCGCGCGCGATCAGTTCGCGCTGGCCAACCTCGGTCAGGTCGCAGATCAGCGTCTCGC
>CALCZO010000187.1 GCA_937903315.1 uncultured Alphaproteobacteria bacterium | reverse complement strand
GCGCGGACGCGGTGTTCGATTCGCGCTCTGGCCGCTTCGTCGACGATATCCGCGCCGCGTTCGGCGGCGTCGATGTCGTGCTGAACTCGCTTGCCGGTCCGCTGATGCAGGCCAGCCTCGATCTGGTGAAGCCGTTCGGCCGGTTCATTGAACTCGGCAAGCGCGATTTTCTCGACAACACCCATATCGGCCTCAGGCCCTTCGTGCGCAACCTGACCTATTCCGGCGCCGATCTTGACGAGCTGATGGCCCATGAACCGGAGAGCGTGCGCACCATGATGGCGACGCTCACCGGGCATTTCATCGACGGCAGGCTGCGCCCCTTGCCCTTCCGAACCTATGGCGCCGAGGAGATCGAAACCGCCTTCCGGGCCATGCAGGCTGCCGAGCATATCGGCAAGATCATCGTTACTCCGCCCCTGCAGGCGGGCGAACCTGCGGGGCGGGCTATGTTCACCGCCCGGCCCGGCGTGCATCTGGTCGTCGGCGGCACGAGCGGGCTTGGCTTTGCCACGGCGCGTTGGCTGGCGCGCAAGGGCGCGACGACGCTGGTGCTCGCGTCACGGCGTGGCGCAGTCGAGGAAGGCCTTCAGGTCGAGGTCGATGCCATGCGTGCTGAAGGCGTCAACCTGCTGATCGAACCCATCGATGTCACGAATTCCGATGCAGTGACCATGCTTGTCGAGCGGTTGGTGCGCGATCATGGCCCCCTGCGCGGGATCATCCATGCCGCCATGGTGCTCGACGATGGCATGATCGGTGGCTTGACGGGCGATCGCATCCGGGCCGTTCTCCGTCCAAAGATCGACGGCGTACAGGCATTGGCTGGGGCGGTCGAGGGCCAGCCTCTCGATTATTTCGTCGTCTATTCATCCGCAACGACGATGATCGGCTCGCCGGGGCAAGGCGCCTATGTCGCGGCCAACGCCTATCTCGAAGGGTTCATGCGTGCCCGCCGCGCCCGCGGCCTTCCTGCGCTGGCCATCGGCTGGGGGGCAATCGCCGATGTCGGCGTCATCGCCCGCAACAAAGATCTCAGCCAGCGGTTGAGGCGCACCACAGGCGTGATCGGCATCCGCTCCTCGGACGGGCTTGCCCATCTCGGCTATCTGCTGGCGCTCGGGAATGCTGTCGATCCCGTGCAGTTCTACAGCAACATCGCCCCGAGCACGGCTGCGGAAAAGCTGACCCTGCTGCAGTCGCCGGCGTTCCGGGGGCTTGCGCTTGGGCGGGGCGGCGAGGCAAACGACGAGGGCGGTGACCTTGCAACAACGATCGAGGGCAAGAGCGAAGCCCAGGCCATGGCGATGATTCTCGACACCCTGCGTCGGGAAATCGCGCTCATCCTGCGGATGCCCGAACATGAAATCGAAATCTCCCGCCCGATGTCCGGGCTCGGGATGGACTCGCTGATGGCGCTGGAGATGCGCATGAGCATCGAACGGGCCACCGGCGTCGACATGCCTCTCGTCGGGATTGGTGAGCGTTCGCTTTCCGATCTGGCGACCCGGCTGCTCATCAGTCTCAAGGTCCAGAAAAACGGCGGGCACGAAGAAAACGACCAGATGGCGCTGCTCGCCCGGGTCCATGGCAAGGCCGGCACGGCTACCGGGCATGTCCGCGCGCTTCGTGCGGATACAGTCGTTTCAGCGGGGTAAAGCCATGTCGATCCGCAGCCAAGGCAAGCTTGATCTCGGCCCGGTTCTGGGGGCGATGCGCAGCCGTTCGGGTAGCCCGGTTGCGTACGACTTGCCAGACCAGGGCAGCACGCCCCCGCCCAGATATGATACCGAGTTCACGTCGCTGCCAGCCTACCGGCAGATGACCCTGCAGCGCGATCTCGCGGATGCGCTGGGGCTCAGGGATCCCTACTATCAGCCTCATCAGGGCCTCGCCGGCGCGACCAGTCGGATGGAAAACCGGAGTGTCATCAACTTTGCATCCTACGATTATCTCGGCTTCAATGGTGATCCACGCGTCGTGGAGACGATTGAATCCGCCGTTCGGACCTACGGTTCCTCCGTTTCGGCAAGCCGGATCAGCGCCGGCGAACGCGACATTCACCGGGCGCTCGAAGCGGCGCTCGCCAAAGTCTACGAGGCCGAGGCGGCTGTGGTGTTTGTCTCCGGGCATGCGACGGCGGTATCGACCATTGCCACGCTGCTTGGGCCAAAGGACCTGATCCTCTACGATGCGCTGATCCACAACTGCATCGCCGTCGGCGCCCAGTTGAGCGGTGCCGCGCGCCGTGCCATTTCGCACAACGATCTTGATGCGCTCGAAGCCGTTCTGATCCGGGAGCGCAGCCGGTTCAACCGCGTGCTGATCGCGGTCGAAGGGCTCTATTCAATGGACGGCGATGGGCCAGATCTGGCGCGCCTTGTCGAGATCAAGCGGCGCTGGGGTGCATGGCTCCTTGTCGATGATGCCCATGGCTTTGGCGTTCTGGGTCAGCGCGGGCATGGTATCGCGGAGCATCTCGGGGTTGATCCGCGCGAGATAGACATCTGGCTCGGCACCCTGTCGAAGACGCTGGTGAGCTGCGGCGGTTACGTCGCCGGCAGCTCGGAACTCGCCGACTTGCTCAAGCATCTCGCGCCGGGTTTGGTTTATAGTGTCGGCCTGCCTGCCGGGCAGGCGGCCGCTGCATTGAAGGCGCTGGATCTCATGCAGGAGGAGCCGGAACGCATCATCCGACTGCATGACAACAGCCGGTATTTTCAGGAAACGGCGCAGGCACACGGACTGGATACCGGCACCAGCTGGGGGTTCGGGATTGTCCCGGTCTATGTCGGTGATAGCCTGCGCACAGTGATGCTGGCCGAGAAACTGCTGGAACAGGGGGTGAATGCCTTCCCGATTCTCCCGCCGGGCGTCCCGGAGCTGACCGCGAGGCTGAGGTTCTTCATCACCGCCGCCCATACTCGCGAGCAGCTTGCGACGGCTGCGCGGCTGACCGCCGAGACGCTTGCTGCCTTGCCTCTTGTCTCCTTGCCGCCTTCTGCGCCGGCGTCATAATTGGCCGGCCGGCTCAGACGATCCGGTCGTCAAGGTAATACCACTGATCAAGATATTCGAGAATCATCGGTTCGATGATCGCGTTGAGAAAGGCGACATCCGCCAGTTCGTCGATGGTGCCGCTCCGATTGGGTAGGCGGTAGGGGCAGTGGAACTCCAGCCGGAAGCGATGGCGCTCCAGCCGTACGCACCGACCGACGATGATGCTGGCACCGCTTCGCCGTGCCAATCTTGCCGCGATGCCCAAATTGCCTCTGGTATGAGGCGGCCGCCCCAGCAGCGGCGCCATCATGATCCCGTCGCGCGCCTCGTCGCCAAAAATTGACACCACACCGCCGGCCGACAGCCGCCGCATTGCGTCGCGCAGCCCTTTCGCGTCCGGCGAGAAGAGGTGCATCTTGCAGGCCTGTCTCGTCCGCTCGACAATCCATCGCTGCGCAAGACGCTCGGGACGCTGATAGAAGGTTGAAACCTCGATGCCGCGTGAGGCGAGATAGGGCGAGAACACCTCCCAATTGCCGGTATGCAGCATCAGCGCGAGTGTTGGTCCGCTGCGTATCGTCTCCAGCATGGCGGTATCGCCCACCACCTCGACGCGCCCCGGCGCGATGATGCGGTGCAGAACCGAGAACTCGGACATGAACCGCCCGACATTATCCAGAAAATTGTAAACTCTCCGTTCGACCTCGGCGTCGGTGATTCCGGGATACAGGAGACGGAGGTTCCGCCGGGCGCCTTCGATGATCTGTGGCCGGTGTCGCGGGACATTGAACCGGATTATGAAACTGCCGAAGTCAGATGCCACATTGTTCGGAACGAGCCTGAGCAGACAATGGATGGCGTATTCCCAGAGATTGATGGCCCAAGTCGTGAAGCCCACTTTGCGTTCCTCAGCCCCGGTTGCCGTCGCCCGATCTCTTGTGGCCGGTCGCCGGCAACGTTGCCGCTTGGCACCGGCATGCCCCTCGTTTCAGGGGTGCGCCACTGATCCAAGCCGGGTGGGATTTTTCCTTGTGATGGATCAAATATCCCGAGAGGCGCGTTCAAATGCAGCGGCCAGGCGCCGGAAACCGGGGCGTGTTCCGTCCGGCACACATTTATTCCCTTACCTTGATCCAAGCTCACGTCCTGCACAGCGTCGACCGCGTGAGAAACCGCTTTTCCCGACCGTTATCGAGGCTGAACATGCCGCCGCGGCCGGGCACGACGTCGATGATGAGGTCGGTGTGCTTCCAGACCCCATACTGCGATCCGCCAATATAGAATGGCATGCCGCCGATCTCGCCGAGTTTCACGTCCTGACTGCCGATCGCGAATTCACCGGCCGGATAGCACATCGGCGAGGAGCCGTCGCAGCATCCGCCGGATTGGTGAAACAGCACGGGGCCATGCTCGACGATAATCTCGGCGAGGAGGGTCAGCGCTTCCGGTGTGGCGGCAATCTTGTCGTTCATGCTCATTTCCTCGTACCCATTCCCGAAAATTGGGGCGACGCAATGCGCTTGCGCCGCCCCAGTCGGTCAGAAGAAGCCGAGCTTCTTCGGGGAATAGCTCACCAGCATGTTCTTGGTCTGCTGGTAGTGATCGAGCATCATCTTGTGATTTTCACGCCCGATGCCTGATTGCTTGTAGCCGCCGAAGGCCGCATGCGCCGGATAGGCGTGGTAGCAGTTGGTCCAGACGCGGCCGGCCTGAATGGCGCGGCCGAAGCGGTAGCAGGTGTTGGCGTCGCGGCTCCAGACGCCGGCGCCGAGGCCATAAAGCGTGTCGTTGGCGAGGGCGAGCGCGTCATCCTCGTCCTTGAAGGTCGTCACGGAAACCACGGGGCCGAAGATTTCCTCCTGGAATACCCGCATCTTGTTGTGGCCTTCGAGCACGGTCGGCTTGCCGTTGTCCCAGGTCTCGGCCAGCGCGAGTGTGTCGAGGTTTTCTTGCATGCGGTCGGCGATCCGGTTGAGGATCAGCGCGCGCTCAGCGGGGCTGGTCTTGCCCCAGGCGTCTTTGGCGGCATGGGCAGCATCGAGCGCCGCCTCGATATCGGCGGCATCCGAGCGCGCGATCTCGCAGACTGGCAGGCCGGTGATCGGCGAGATGTTCTCGAAGTAGCGGCCGGATTTCGGGGCGCACCATTCGCCGCCGATGAAATTGTCGTAGCGCTTGGCGAAGGGCGCTTTCAACGCGATGTTGAGATCGATTTTCGTCATGGCTTCTCTCCCTGAGCAACGCCATCGGAATGCGGCGTTCGGGAAAGACTTATCTGCGCGGATTAAGATGGAGGGCAGAGGGGCGGGCGATCCGGACGCAGCCACCTGTCGCAACCCTGCGACAGGTCCGGGTGGAATTAAGCGTTGCAGCGCAGCCCGAGCCGGTTGAGCTTGCGGTGCATCGTCGCGCGCGAGATGCCAAGGCTGCGGGCGGCTTGCGTGACATTGCCCGAGGCCCGTGCCAGGGCGCGCTGAACAACCGAACGTTCCGCCTGATCCAACGTCTCTGGATCGCCGCCTGTTTGCGCCATGATATCGATCGCGGGGATGCGTCGCGCCAGCGTGGCATTGGTGATCCCCAGCGCCAGCCGGGCAGCGCGGGTCGCGCCAATGACAAGATCATCGCGGTCGACAGCCAGCAGGGCGCTGCCACCCTTTTCAGCCCCGGCGGCGAGAACGATCCGCGCATTCGCAAAAGCCTGCGCGAAATGCTCAGCCTCGATCTTGCGGGCGGCATCGGCCACCGCCATCGCGATGAGATGGACGAAGCCCTCGGTCAGGTCGGCGCGGCAGGATGAAACATCAAGGGCGGCGGCGAGTTCGCCATGCTCGTCGTAGACCGGTGCCGTGGTGCAGCTCAACGCCGAATCACGGGCATGAAAATGCTGATCGCGGTGGATGGTCAGCGCACGGCTCTCCATGAGACAGGTGCCGATGCCATTCGTTCCCTCGTGTTCCTCGCTCCAGACCGTTCCGGTCCACAGCCCCCACTGCTCGAAGGTCGCATCGTCCGCCATCGCACCGCGCCGATCGACGGGAACGCCGTTGCGGTCGGCGAGCAGCACGGAACAGCCGACACCGCCGACCGCCTGGAATAACCGGTCGAGGCTTGGCTGCGCCGCGATCAGCAAGGGTTCTATCACCTGCCGGGCCTGCGCGAGTTCGACGTCGGAGATGCGCCCCGGCGTGGAGGCCGTCGCCGGGTCCAGCCGATGCAGGCGGGCGCTGCGCTCCCAGGAGGCAATCAGGGGCGAGCGCGCGGATTTCCCGGAGGTGATCGCCGCCGTGATTCTGCCTGCATGTTCTGAGACGAACCCGGCACCCATCGCGTTTCCTTACGGGCTTTCTTGTGAAGCCTTCTGCGAATATCAGCGCAAGTCCGGCGCTCCGGCAAGTGGGATAGATCAAACCTGCCCGATGCGATGAGGTTCAGGCCGAGTTCCATGCGCGGGAGACGGGTTCAAAAACACGCGTGAGATCGATCGCGCGGCAGGCGATCTGGTCGATGACAGCGTCGAGGCTATCAGGCCGGAGGTAGAAGGCCGGGACCGGCGGCATGACGATCGCGCCCATTTCGGTTACCGCCGTCATGGCGCGCAGATGGCCAAGATGCAGCGGGGCCTCGCGCGCGACCAGCACCAGCGGCTGGCGCTCCTTGAGTCGCACATCCGCCGCGCGCACCAGCAGATTGTCCGAAAGCGAATGCGCGATGGCGGCGAGCGAGCGCATCGAGCAGGGCGCAACCATCATGCCGGCGACCGGAAAAGACCCGGAAGCGATGCTCGCCCCGATATCCCTGTTGTCGTGCACTTTCGCCACCCGCGTCATGAGGATTTCAAACGCGTCAGGCCCGACTTCCTCGGCCAGTGTCCGCCGTGCAGCTTCCGAGACCACGAGGTGTGTTTCCGCGCCAAGCTCGGCGAGGCGTGCCACCACAGCGCAGCCGATCGCCGCGCCGGAGG
>CALCZO010000186.1 GCA_937903315.1 uncultured Alphaproteobacteria bacterium | reverse complement strand
CGGCGGCGATCTCTTGGCTCTATTATGCCGACCGGCTGTTCCAGCTGCCGCTCGGCTTCATCGCCGCTGCCATCGGCGTCGTGCTGCTGCCCGAGGTGGCGCGCGCCCTGCGCGAAGGCGAGCCAGTCCGCGCCGAAGCCGCGATCAATCGGGCGCTCGAGTTCGGCCTGATGTTCATTCTTCCGGCGTCGGTCGGGCTGATGGTTCTGGCGGTGCCGATTGTCGATATCATCTATCGCCACGGCGTGTTCACCGCGCAGGACAGCCGCGCCACGGCCGATGTGCTGACGGCTCTGGCACTTGGCCTGCCGGGTTTCGTGCTGGTCAAGGTTTTCCTGCCGCCATGGCTGGCGCGCGAATCGGTCCGTGTGCCGATTGTTGCCGCGCTGGCCGGAATCCTGGCCAATGTTGCCGTGACAACGCTCGCCCTGCCGGCCCTTGCCCACGGCGCCGCACCGCTCGGTGTTGCCGTCTCGGCCTGGGTCAACGCTGCGGTTCTCGGCCTCACTCTGGGCTGGACCGGCGGCCTGGCCCTCGATGCCGCGGCACGGCGCGCCCTGCCGCGCATCCTGCTGGCCACCGCGCTGACAGCGGCGCTGACGGTCGTTCTGGCGACATGGGCCGGTCCGCTGCTGGCGCCGCAGATGTCGTTTGCGCTCCGTGTCACGGTGCTGCTGGGCCTCTGCGGAACGGTTGTGGTGGCGCATGTCGCCCTTGCCCATGTCCTCGGCATCGCCGATCTGAAGGCGCTCGCGGCATGGATGCAGCGCCGGGGGGCTTGAAGCGGCGCGCGGTCGGTGTCATAGCCGCGCCCTGTGCAGCGGCTGTCCAAACCCTGCCGGCACATCCCCGCGTGTTCCAACCCCTCCACAAGGCTTGATCCATGGCCACTGTCAGCCCCCGCGTCTTTTCCGGCGTCCAGCCCACCGGCAACCTGCATCTCGGCAACTATCTCGGTGCCATCCGCCGCTTTGTCGCGCTTCAGGACACGCACGACTGCATCTATTGCGTCGTCGACCTGCATGCGATCACCGTCTGGCAGGACCCCGACGACCTGATCCGCGCGACGCGCGAGGTCACCGCCGCGTTCATCGCTTCGGGCATCGACCCGAAAAAGCACATCGTCTTCAACCAGAGCCGGGTCGCCGAACATGCGGAACTCGCCTGGGTGTTCAACTGCGTCGCGCGGCTCGGCTGGCTCAACCGCATGACCCAGTTCAAGGAAAAGGCCGGCAAGGACCGCGAGAACGCTTCCGTCGGCCTCTATTCCTACCCCAACCTGATGGCGGCCGACATTCTGGCCTATCGCGCCACCCATGTGCCGGTCGGAGAGGATCAGAAGCAGCACCTCGAACTGACCCGCGACATCGCGCAGAAGTTCAACAACGACTACGCGGACCGCATCGCGGCGCTCGGCCATGCGGACGGCTATTTCCCGCTGCCCGAGCCGCTGATCGCCGGCCCTGCGCCGCGCGTCATGAGCCTGCGCGACGGCACGAAGAAGATGTCCAAGTCCGATGCGTCGGATTATTCGCGCATCAACCTCAACGACGATGCCGATGCCATTGCCCAGAAGATCCGCAAGGCCAAGACCGATCCCGAACCGTTGCCGGGCGAGGAGGAGGGGCTGAAGGGTCGTCCGGAGGCCGACAACCTCGTCACCATCTTCGCCGCGCTGGCTGATCGCGACAGGGCCGACGTGCTCAGGGACTTCAGCGGTGGCACCTTCTCGGTATTCAAGTCGGCGCTGGTCGACCTGTCGGTGGACCGGCTCTCGCCGATTGCGGCCGAGATGCGCCGCCTGATGGCCGATCCCGCCGGGATCGACGCGATCCTCAAGGACGGCGGCGACCGCGCCCGCGCCATTGCCGGGAAGGTCATGGGCGAGGTCAAGGACATCGTCGGACTGATCCGGTAATCGCCGGGCTATCAACCGGCCTTGGAATGATTATAATGTAGCGATGCACGGGCCGGCGGCCCGGCCGATACGAGGATACCCAGATGTTCATACAGACCGAGGCAACGCCGAACCCGGCTACCTTGAAATTCATCCCCGGCAAGCCGGTGATGCATTCGGGCACGCTCGATATCCGCAGCGCGGCGGAAGCGGCGATCTCGCCGCTCGCCGGGCGTCTGTTCGCGATCGATGGCGTCTCCGGCGTGTTTTTCGGCAGCGATTTCGTGACCGTGACCAAGAGCGGGGCCGAATGGCCGCATCTCAAGCCGGCGATTCTCGGCGCGATCATGGAGCATTATCTCTCCGGTGCCGCGCTGGTGCAGGGTGCCACGCCGTTGCAGGCCGAGGGCGACGAGTTCTTCGATCCGAAAGATGCCGAGACGGTCGCGACGATCAAGGAACTGCTCGAAACGCGCATCCGTCCGGCGGTGGCGGGCGACGGCGGCGACATCACCTTCAAGGGCTTCGAGAACGGCGTGGTCTATCTGACCATGAAGGGGGCCTGTTCGGGCTGCCCGTCGTCAACGGCAACGCTCAAGCACGGCATCCAGAACCTGCTCAAGCATTTCCTCCCCGACGTCCAGTCGGTCGAGGCCTATTGAGCAACCGGCGGTCGATGCGCGTCCTCGCCCTCGATACGGCACTCGGCGCGACATCGGTAGCGGTTGTCGATTTTCCCGGCGGCGAGGTGCTGGCGAGCGTTTCGCAGCCGATGGAGCGCGGTCATGCCGAAGCGCTGATTCCGCTGGTGCGCGAGTGTCTCGCCGGGGTGCCGGACGGGTTCGGCGGCCTTGACCGCATCGTCACGACGGTGGGGCCGGGCAGCTTCACCGGCCTGCGGGTTGCGCTCGCCGCCGCGCGATCGTTCGGCCTTGCGCTGGACATCCCGGTTGTCGGCGTCTCGAGCCTCACCGCCTATGCCGCGCCGCTGATCACCGCCGGCACGCGTACGGTGATCGCCAGCGCCATCGACGCGCGGCATGGCTCGGTGTTTTTCGAAAGCTACTGGCTCGACGGCAAGCGGGCGCTGGCACCCCAGCTGCTGACGGCGCGCGAGGCGGCACTGACGCTGCGCGGCGGTCGCTCGCGCGTCATCGGCACCGGTGCGGCGCTGGTGGCCGTCGCCGCCGGAGCCGAGGGCATCGAGGCCGAGGCGCTGGAAAGCGCGCCCTCGCCCGATATTCTCTGGGTTGCACGGCTGGGCGCGGCGGCCGATCCGGCCTTTGCGCCGGCCCGCCCGCTCTATCTGCGGGCGGCGAGTGCGATACCGCAGGCCCACGCGCGTCTGCCACTGAAACCGTCATGATCCTGCCGTTTGACCTGATGCAGGCACCGGTCGTCATCCGGCCGGCCACGATGGAAGACGCGGCCGCGATCGCCGGGCTTCATGCCGGCGCATTCGCCCATCCCTGGACGGTACTGACGATTGAATCGATGCTTGCCGAGCGGATTGTCGGCGCCGATGTCGCCGAACAGCGCGGCCGGGTGATCGGCTTCGTCATCACCCGCACCGCCGCGGACGAGGCCGAGATCCTGTCGATCGCGGTCGAGCCGGGCCGCCGCGGGCGCGGTGTCGGGGCGAAGCTGGTCGAGGCGCGGTGCGAGGCGCTTGCGCTCAGGCGGATCACCAAGGTGTTTCTCGAGGTCGAGGATGGCAATGCGCCGGCGCTTGCGCTCTACCGGCGGCTCGGCTTTGTCGAAATCGGCCGCCGGGTCGGATACTACCGGACGGCGGAGGGCGGACGGCAGGATGCGGTCACCATGCGCCGCGACCTGGTCTCGCTGCGCCCGTCCGGCCGCTTGCTGGACGCCTGACACAAACTCTTGCTAGAACACGCGCGTGACGAAACAGGATCAACCCGGCGGACCCGCTCCGCAGGCCGGATTCACGGCCCGTCTTGCTGCCCCGGCCCCGCAAGCGACCGGGCATCCGTGCACCGCCGCGTGCCGGGTGGCGAAGGGCCGGCCCGCATGCGCTTCGCCACCCATTGACGGGGAAAACCCGTGACGCTGTATGACCGCGCCCGGCTGGTGGCGCGCTGTCTGGCGCTGGCGCCGGCCTTCCTGATCGGCCTGCCCGTACAGGCGTTGCTGATCCGGACCGGCAGCCGCTGGCAGGCAAGCGCCCCCGTCCTGTTCCATCGCTACGTTGCCCGCGTGATCGGCCTCAACATCCGCGTCGTCACACCGTTGCCGCCGCGCGGGGCGATGCTGATCCTGTCCAATCATGTTTCCTGGCTCGACATCATCGTGCTCGGCGCGCTCGTGCCGGTGTCCTTTGTCGCCAAGAGCGAGGTGGCCGGCTGGCCCGGTGCCGGGCTGCTGGCCCGGCTCCAGCGCACCCTGTTCGTCGACCGCAACAGCCGCCGCGCCGCCGCCCTGACGGCGGCCGAGATGGCGGCGCGGCTTGCCGCCGGCGATGCGGTGGTGCTGTTTGCCGAAGGCACGACCTCGGATGGCAACCGGGTGCTGCCGTTCCGGTCCTCGCTCGTCGGCGCGGTGACCGGCTCCGACGCCGATGTTCCGGTCCAGCCGGTGGCGATCGTCTACACCGGGATGAGCGGCCTGCCCGCCGGCCGGCGCGAGCGTCCGGCCATCGCCTGGTATGGCGATATGGATCTCGCGCCGCATCTGGCGGCCCTGCTGTCGGGCGGTCCGGTCGATGTCGCGGTGGGATTTGCGCCGCTGCCTGTCGGGCGGGCCCGCGCCCGCAAGGACATCGCCCGCGAGGCGGAACAGGCGGTCCGTACCCTGTCCGCTGCCATCCGGTCCGGCGCGGGATTTGATGCGCCGGTCAAAGCACCGTAAGAAGGGCCTGATGTCTGATTTGACCCCGACCGATTCCGCATCCGCGCCCGACGATGCCGCGCTCCGCCACGTGCATATCCGGTCATTCGGCTGCCAGATGAACGTCTACGACGCCACCCGGATGGCCGATGTTCTGGCGCCCGAGGGGTTTGTCGAGACCGATGATGTGGCCGCAGCCGATCTTGTGATCCTGAACACCTGCCACATCCGCGAAAAGGCCGCCGAGAAGGTCTATTCCGAACTGGGTCGCCTGCGTGCGATCAAGGAAGAACGGACGCGGCAGGGTCTGTCCACGACGGTCACCGTGGCCGGCTGTGTCGCCCAGGCCGAAGGGGCGGAAATCCAGCGCCGCGCCCCGGTCGTCGATGTCGTTGTCGGTCCGCAGAGCTACCATCGCCTGCCGGCGCTCGTCGCCGAGGCGAAAACCCGCCGCCGGGTCATCGACACCGAATTTCCCGCCGAAGACAAGTTCGATCACCTGCCCCGGCCAAGCCGGCAGGTTCAGCGCGCCCGTGGCTGCTCGGCGTTCCTGACCGTGCAGGAAGGCTGTGACAAGTTCTGCAGCTTCTGTGTCGTGCCCTATACGCGTGGTGCCGAGGTGTCGCGGCCTGCCGCCCGCATCCTGGCCGAAGCGCGCGATCTTGCCGCCGCAGGAGTCCGCGAGATCACGCTGATCGGCCAGAACGTCAACGCCTATCACGGCGCCGGCGATGATGGTGCCGACTGGTCGCTGGCCCGTCTCGCCCGCGCGGTCGCCGCCATCCCCGGCATTGACCGGCTGCGTTATTCAACCTCGCATCCTGGCGACATGGCCGCCGATCTGATCGCGCTGCATCGCGACGAGCCGGCCTTCATGCCGTATCTGCATCTTCCGGTTCAGTCAGGTTCGGATACGATCCTTGCCGCGATGAACCGCAAGCATACCGGCGATGACTACCGCCGCATCATCGACACGGTGCGCGCCGCCCGGCCCGATATCGCGCTCAGTTCCGATTTCATCGTCGGCTTTCCCGGTGAGAGCGATGCGGATTTCGAGGAGACGATGCGGCTGGTGCGCGACATCGGCTTTGCCTCCGCGTTCTCGTTCAAATACAGCGCCCGCCCCGGCACGCCGGCGGCCACGCGCGAGGGTCAGGTGCCGGAGGATGTGAGCTCCGACCGGCTGCATGCGCTTCAGGCCTTGCTGACCGAGCAGCAGAAGGCGTTCAATCTGGCCACCGTCGGCCGTACCGTCGATGTCCTGTTCGAGAAGGCGGGGCGGCATCCCGGCCAGATCGCCGGCAAGTCGCCCTATCTTCAGGCAGTTCAGGTCGACGGGCCGGACAGCCTGATCGGCACCATAGCCCCGGTCACCATCACCGGGCTTGCGACGTTCAGCCTGTTCGGAGAGCTGGCCGGCGGGTCCAAGGGGGAGGGTCAGGCGTGACATTCGATCCGCAGGACGGCAAGGGCACGATCGAGCACCAGAGCGCGGTGACCTTCGAGGACAACCGCCTCGTCGGTCTGGTCCTGGGCCAGTTCGACCAGAACATCGCCCATCTCGAACGGCGTCTGGGTGTCATGGCGTCGGTCAACGGCAACCATATCGTTCTGCGCGGGCCAAGGGACGCGGCCGAACAGGCCCGCCGCGTGCTCAAGGCGCTGTACGCGCATGTCAAGGCCGGACGCCACCTGACGCCGGGCGATCTCGACGGCGCCATTGCCGAAAGCGTGCTGCAGGGCACGCTGTTCCCCGCCGCCGAGGCAGGCAAGGGCGGGTTCGGCCAGATCATCACGCGCCGGCGCGGGCCGGTCAAAGCCCGCAACAACGCGCAGGATGCCTATCTGCGCGCGCTCCAGCGGTTCGAACTGGTCTTTGCCGAGGGGCCTGCCGGCACCGGCAAGACGTGGCTGGCGGTTGGCCATGCTGTCCAGTTGCTCGAACAGGGCAAGGTCGAGCGGCTGATCCTGTCGCGCCCGGCGGTCGAGGCCGGCGAGCGGCTCGGCTTCCTGCCCGGTGACATGAAGGACAAGGTCGATCCCTATCTCCGGCCGATCTATGACGCCCTGCATGATTTCATGGAAGCCCGGCTGGTCGAGCGCGGCTTGCAGACCGGCATGATCGAGGTCGCCCCGCTGGCCTTCATGCGCGGGCGCACCCTGTCGAATGCGGTGATCCTGCTCGATGAAGCCCAGAACACCTCGTCGATGCAGATGAAGATGGTGCTGACCCGGCTCGGCGAGAATTCGCGCATGATCATCACCGGCGATCCGACCCAGATCGACCTGCCGCCGGGCCAGAAATCCGGCCTGATCGAGGCGATGGGCATCCTCAGGGGCGTCGAGGGTATCGGCCATGTCGCGTTCGGCTATGGCGATGTCGTGCGTCATGATCTGGTCCGCCGCATCGTCAAGGCCTACGAGGACAACACGGCGGCCGCAAGGCCGACCGGGGGGGCGGGCTGATGACGGTGATCGATGTCGTGATCGAAAGCGAGGAGTGGGACACACATCCCGGCCTCGATGCCCTGATCGAGACCAGTATCCGCGCTGCGCTGGCAGGAGCCGCAGTCACGACGTTGCCCGGGGCCGAGATTGCCGTCCTGCTCACCGATGATGAAGGTATCGCCGCGCTCAACGGTCGCTGGCGCGGCAAGCCGGCACCGACCAACGTCCTGTCCTGGCCGGCGGTTGCGCCGGCGCTGCTGTCGCTGTCGCCGATGATCGGCGACATCGCGCTGGCCTATGAGACCGTCGCCCGCGAGGCGGCTGCCGAAGGCAAGACGTTTGCCGATCATGTCGCCCATCTCGCCGTCCATGGCGCGCTGCATCTGGCTGGCCATGATCATGAAATCCCAGCCGACGCAGAGATCATGGAGGGGCTGGAACGGCGCATTCTGGCCGGCCTTGGCATTGCTGATCCCTATGCGTCGCCTGAAACCGGGGAGTTCCTCACGTGAGCAGTGCCGAAGCGTCCGACAGGGGACAGGACAGTTGGCTGACGCGCATCAAATCCGCGCTGGGGCTGAGCGAACCGTCGTCGTTGCGCGAGGGGCTGGAGGACGCGCTTCAGGAGCACGACGCCACGGCGGACATCACCCTTGGCGAGCGGGCGCTGCTGATCAATGTCCTGAAGATGCGCGACGTCCGCGTCTCCGACATCATGGTGCCGCGGGTGCATATTCTGGCGGTGTCCGAAGATATCTCACTGGCTGAACTGATCGCGGCCTTCCAGAGTTCCGAACACGCCCGCATGCCCGTCTATGGCGAAACCCTCGACGATGCGCGTGGCATGGTCCATATCCGCGACCTGTTCCGGGTTCTTGCCGGCTCACCGGGCGCCGCGCCGTTCAGCGAGCTTGGCAGTCACGACCGGCCGTTGCGGCAGGCGGGGCTGTTGCGGCCCTTGCTGTTCGTGCCGCCCTCGACGCCGGCGCTCGATCTGCTGGTCCGGATGCAGGCCAAGCGGCTGCACATGGCGCTTGTCATCGATGAATATGGCGAGACCGACGGGCTGGTGACGATGGAGGACCTTGTCGAGGTCATCGTCGGCGACATCAACGACGAGCATGACAGCCCCGAACCGGCACCGATCGTGCGCTTGCCCGACAACACTCTTGCCGTTGCCGGCGATGCGGCGCGCGAGGATGTCGAGGCGGCGCTCGGCCTGCCGCTGGCCACCGAAATGCCGGGCGCGGAACCGGGCAGCATCGGCGGCTACGTCGCCTCGCTTGCCGGTCGGGTGCCACAGGCCGGCGAGACAATCGCCGGACCGTCCGGGCTGCTGTTCGAGGTGGTCGAGGCCGGGCCCCGGCAGATCCTGCGACTGTCGATCCGAATGCCCGGCCTGCCGGGTGACATCGACGGCGTCCGGCAGGCCATCGACCGACCGGCGGGGACATGATCCGCACTGCGCTGCAGGTCTATCACTGGCTGTTGCTGGCCGACGGGTGGCCCCGGCGGCTGACGGCGCTTGGCGCCGGTGCGACCGGAGCGCTGGCACTGGCCCCGATCGGGTTCTTTCCGGCCTTTGCGGTCAGTTTCCCGGTCGCTGTCTGGCTGATCGACGGAGCGACGGCTGGGGCGTCGCGCTTCTCGCCGCGACCGTTGATCGCGGCGGCGGCCGACGGCTGGTGGTTCGGCTACGGCTATTTTCTTGCCGGATTGTGGTGGATCGGCGCTGCCTTTCTGGTCGAGACGGACGAATTCGCCTGGGCCATGCCGTTCGGCGTGCTCGGCCTGCCGGCCATTCTCGCCCTGTTCATGGCGGCGGGCTTTGCCCTTGCCCGTCTTGTCTGGTTCAGCGGGACAGCCCGGCTGTTCTCTCTGGCCTTCGGTCTTGGTCTGTCCGAGGCACTGCGTCATATGCTGTTCACCGGCTTTCCGTGGAACACCTTCGGGCAGGGGCTTGGCGCGACTCTGGTTCTGGCGCAGCCGGCGGCGGTGATCGGGACCGAAGGGCTCGGTCTGCTCGCCATTCTGATCTTTGCCGCGCCGGCAACCCTGGTCGACGCCCGGCCCGGCCGGTCGCCATGGCGACCGACAGTCCTGGCGCTGGTCATGCTCGCCGGATTGACCGCGTTCGGTCTTGCACGGCTGATCCTGTCGGGCGGCATCCGACCGCTGCCGGCGGCGGCCGAGACGGTCGAGGGCGTGCGGCTTCGCCTTGTCCAGCCCAACATGTCGCAACGCGAGAAGATCGCCCAGCGCGACGGTCTTGCGGTTCTGACGCGGCTGCTCCAGTTGTCCGACCGGGCGACCGGGCCGCAATCGACCGGAATGGCCGATGCCACCCATGTCATCTGGCCCGAATCGCCGTTTCCCGTGCTGATTGCCGAGGACCCGCGCGCCGTGGCCGAAATTGCCCGGGTGCTGCCGCCGAAAACCACGCTGATCACCGGAGCCGTCCGGTCCGAGCGGTCCGATACCGGCCTGCGCCGGTTCTACAACAGCCTGCTGGTGTTCGGGCCGGGCGGCCGCGTTGTCGCCGGCTATGACAAGCGCCATCTGGTGCCGTTCGGGGAATATCTCCCGCTGGAAGGCGTTCTGTCGGCGCTTGGCGTCAGGCGGTTTGTCCATGCACCCGGAACCTTCGCAGCGGGCACGCATGACGGCACCCTCGACATCCCCGGCCTGCCGCCGGTCCAGCCGCTGATCTGCTATGAAGCGATCTTCCCGCACGAGATGGCGCGCGGCGCGACCCGTCCCGGACTGATCGTCAACATCACCAACGATGCCTGGTTCGGCACCACCTTCGGCCCGCATCAGCATTTCGCCCAGGCACGGCTGCGCGCCATTGAATTCGGCCTGCCTCTGGTGCGTGTCGCCAACACCGGAATCTCAGGTCTTGTCGATCCCTACGGACGTATTGTCGCAGCCATTCCCGTCGGCGTGGAAAGCATAACCGACGTTTTTCTGCCAAAGGCCTTGACCTCGACACCATATTCGTTGAACCAGTTCAGCCTTGGGGGCGTTGGTTCATGTGTTGCTTTGGCTCTTGGTGCTTGTCTTGCTGCCCTCGGATGGCGGCGGGCAAGGCGCAGGGGGTCGGGACGGACCGGTTAGTTGAGCCGGCAGCAGGCGATGCATCGAAGGAGCGTGCTGAGGGAGCAGAATGAAAAAATCACCCGGCCCTGTAGACAAGCATGTCGGCAGCCGTGTCAGGATGCGGCGGCTTCT
>CALCZO010000185.1 GCA_937903315.1 uncultured Alphaproteobacteria bacterium | reverse complement strand
TCACCATGTCCGGCAAGTTCCTGCCCTTCAAATACTACGGCAACGAGCAGGGCATCCCCGACTACGGCTTCAAGGAAACCTGACCGCCCAGACAGGCACAGGCAACACCCGGCGGCTCCACAGCCGCCGGGCCGAGCGGGATCAGCGGCGGGCGCCGACCGCCGGCCACTCAAGGGCGCGCCGGAGCGCCAGCGCGGCGCCGGCATCGACCGGTTCGATCAGCGGGACCGGGATGTCATGCGCAATCGTTCGGGCGGCAATGGCCAGCGGCCCGCCGCCGATGATGATCGCCTGCGCGCCATCGACCGCAACAGCATCATGGCACAGCGCAAGCAGCGCGCGCGCCAGCGCTTCAGGATCGCTCATGGTTTCTTCCGCATCGCCCGGCGTGATCCGCAGGGACGCGAGGGCGTCCAGACAGCCGTAGCGTTCGGCGGTGCGCGTGATCGCCGCCATCAGGTTCGGCGTGGTCGTGACGACGGAAAACCGCCGCCCGCCTGCACTGGCCACAGCCATGCTGGCTTCGGCGATGCCGGTGACGGGAATGGCGATTGCACGCCGGAGCGCCTCAAGGCCGGGATCGCCAAAGCCCGAGATCAGGATACCGGCACAGCCGGACGCGGCCGCGGCACGGCCGGCCGCAACGATCTGGGGCCCTGCCGCCTCCAGGGCCTGTTCGTCGGTGATGATCGAAGGCCCGGACGCCATGGTCTGACCGACAAAAAGCGCCTGTCCCTGCGCGGCTTCATTGGCGATGGCTGTCATCATCGCGGTTGTGGCGGCGTTCGCGTTGGGGTTGAGCAGGCAGAGCCGCGGGCGGGACGGGCAGTGTGTCATGGCATCGATCGAAAGCAGGCAAAGTGATGTCCGGGGCTGTCCTGCGCCAGTTCCGGACCCTTGAGACGACACTCCGGGCCGGCGAGCGTACAGCGTGGCGCAAAGGCGCATCCCTCCTGCAACCGCGCCAGATCCGGCGGTGAGCCGGGAATGCCAGCGATCCGCGCGCCATGGGACTCGGCGTGGATCGTGGATGCCAGCAGACCGCGGGTATAGGGATGGCGCGGGCGCTTGATGACATCGCGGGCCGGACCGAGCTCGACAATCCGACCGGCATACATCACCGCGATATCGTCGGAGATCTCGGCGGCCACGCCCACGTCATGGGTCACGAAGATCGCTGCCATGCCAAGGTCCTTCTGCAACTCGCGCAGCAGCAGGATGACCTGGATCTGGACGGTGGCATCGAGCGCGGTCGTCGGCTCATCGGCCAGCAACAGTCTGGGCGAACAGGACAGGGCCAGCGCGATCATCGCCCGCTGGCGCATGTCCCCGGACAGCTCGTGCGGGTAATTGTCCAGCCTGCGCCGCGCCGAGGGGATACGCACGAGATCAAGCATTTCGAGCGCCCGCGCCCGCGCCACCTGCCGTGACACGCCCTTGTGGCGGATCACCGTGTCGGCGATCTGGTTGCCGATGGTAAAGACCGGATCAAGGGCGACGCCAGGGTCCTGAAAGATCATGGCAACATCGCCGCCACGGAAACTGTTGAGATCCCGCCGGTTCAGCGCCAGCACGTCGCGTCCGTTGCAATGGATCGAGCCGGAGATGCGCGCACGGTTTTCCGGCAGGATGCGCAACAGCGCGCGCATCGTCACGCTCTTGCCGCTGCCCGATTCGCCGAGCAGGCCGAGAACCCGCCCGGCCTCAAGCTGGAAACTTACACCGTTGACGGCGTGCACGGTGCCCCGCTCGCCGGAAAAGGCGACGTTGAGATCGCGCACATCGAGAAGGGGGGCGACGCGCTCGCTCATGGCTGACCTGCCTGACGATGGCCCGACCGGGGATCGAGCATGTGACAGCTCACGAAATGCTGCGCCCCGCATGAGCTGCTGGCCGGCTTTGCCGACCGGCAGACCTCATCGGCCAACGCGCAGCGCGTATGAAACCTGCACCCTGGCGGCGGTTCGATCGGGCTGGGCGGGTCGCCGGTGATCGGCGGGGCGGTTGTCCGCCTGTCCGGGTCGAGACTGGGCATCGATGCCAGCAGCGCGCGGGTGTAGGGATGCGTCGGGCGCGCATAGATCGACGCGGCCGGACCGTACTCGACAACCTCACCGAGATACATGACCAGCACATCATCACTGATGTAGCGGACGACATTGAGGTCGTGCGAAATGAAGATGTAGCTCAGTTTCAGATCGGCCTTGAGGTCGAGCAGCAGGTTGAGGACCTGTGCCTCGATCGACTTGTCGAGCGCGGAAACCGCCTCATCGAAGATCACGATCCGTGGCTCAAGCGCCAGCGCCCGGGCGATGTTGACACGCTGGCGCTGCCCGCCGGACAATTCGTGCGGATACCGGCCTGCAAAGCGCATCGGCTCCAACCCGACCCGATCAAGCAGCCGGTGGGCGATCGCGCGGGCCGCCGGCCTGGCAACACCATGTACCATCGGGCCGAACATCACCGATGCCTCGATGGTCAGCCGGGGATTGAGGGACGCCGAACTGTCCTGAAACACCATCTGCACGTAGCGGCGAAACTCAGTCAGGCCGCGCGCACTGCGATCGATCTCCCGGCCATCAAGGCGAATGCTCCCGGCATCGGGACGGATCAGCCCCATCAGGAGGCGGGCCGTCGTCGATTTTCCGCATCCGCTCTCGCCGACGATCCCGAGCGTGTGGCCCTCGCCAAGGTCGAGCGAGACATTGGAGACAGCCTGAACCGTCCTGGGCGGGACGCCAAAGCCCTCCGAGCGCAGCACGAACTGCTTGCTCAGACCCTCGACGGACAGAATGGGGCGCGCGCTCATCGCACATCCATCGCGCTGCGCAGGCCATCGGCCAGCAGGTTGAAGCTCAGCGACACCACGAAGATCAGCACGCCGGGCAGTGCCGCGACCAGCGGCTGGCTGTAAATCGCATTGCGCAGGTTATTGAGCATCAGGCCCCACTCCGGCGTCGGCGGCTTGGCGCCAAGTCCGATGAAGGACAGGCCGGACGCCAGGATCACGGCGACCGAAAACAGGCTGGTGGTATAGACCAGAACCGGGCCGAGAATATTGCTCAGCACATGGACGCGCAGGATTGTCGTGTCACGCGCGCCGCTTGCCCGCGCCGCCTCGACGAAATCGAGCGCGCTGACCTGCGCCGTCGCACTTTCCGAAACCCGCACGAGAGGCGGGATCAGGACAATGGTCAGCGCCACGATCGAGTTCACGACGCCGGCGCCGAGAATGCCGGCAATGGCGATGGCCAGCAGCACCGAGGGAAAGGCGAAGAAGACGTCCGCCGTCCGCATCACGACCGTGTTCACGCGCCCGCCCACGAAGCCGGCCAGCATGCCGAGGCTGCCGCCGATCACCAGCGCGATGCACACCGGCACGATGCCCATGATCAGCGAAAGGCGCGCGCCATACAGAAGGCGCGTGAGCATGTCGCGGCCGAGATCATCGGTGCCGAGGAGATGGCCCGGCGTGCCGACCGGGCGCAGCCGGCGCACCACGCTGCCAACGCTGGGATCGTAAGGCGCGATCAGCGGCGCACAGATCGCCGCCGCAATGATCAGCAGCAGCACCACGAGACAGACCATCGAGACCGTGTCGCGGCGCAGCCGGCGCGACACACCGGCCCAGTAGCCCAGCGAGGCGCGCGCAACGGGGGGATCGAAAGCCAGTGTCATGTGCGTTTGATCCTCGGGTCCAGCAAGGGTTGCACGATGTCGACGATCAGGTTCAGCACGACGAAAAACAGGGCCAGCACCAGGATCGTGCCCTGAAGCAGCGGGATATCCCGTTGCAGGATCGCGCCGTTGAGCATCAGCCCGGTGCCCGGCCAGGAAAATACCGTTTCCACCAGAATGGACCCGGCCATCAGATATCCCATCTGCACGCCGATGACGGCGAGCGCGGTTGGCGCGGCATTCTTGGCAATGTGCAGGAAGATGTCGAAAGGCGTCGCGCCCCGCGCCACCAGCGCCGTCACGTAGTCCATTCCGAGTGTTTCGGCGACCAGCGCCCGCACCGAACGCGTGACGATGCCCATCGGCATGGCTGCCAGCGTCAGGGCCGGCAACATCATGTAGCGCAACTGCTCGAGCCATCCGGGATGGGCCCCCGGCGCAGCGCCCATGGCGGGAAATGCATTCAGGTTGACCGAAAAGATGATCACCAGCACCATTCCGAGCCAGTAATGCGGCACCGAGACACCGGAAATGGCGATCGCCGAGACGATCTTGTCGGTTGGTGTTCCGATCCTGTAACCGGCCACAAACCCGAAGGTGATGCCGAGCACGAGGCCGAACAGCGACGCGAGGCCGGCCAGCGCCAGCGAATAGGAGATCGCGATGCCGATTTCGGACAAAACCGGGCGACCGGTCGAAATCGACGTGCCGAAATCGCCGGTCAGGATATTGCCGAGCCAGTAGAGGTATTGCAGCGGCAGGGGCTTATCGAGCCCATACCGCTGTTTGGTCTGGTCGATCATCGCCTGCGTGGCATCCGCCGGAAGAACCAGAGACAGGGGATCCCCCGGCGCAAGCTGCACCAGCACGAAACACAGCACGCTGACCGCAAGGGCGATCGGAACAGACAGGATCAGCCGTTTGAGAATGTAGCGCACCATGGCCTGTCCCTCGCCCCCCGTTCAGTCCATGCTGATCGAGGTGAAATCCTGAAACCAGTTCTGGGCCTGAATGAAACCCTTGACCTTCTTTGACATGGCGCGCGGCGACACGTCATGCGCAACGAACAGGAACAGCGCCTCGTTGACGTAGATCTCGTGCAGCTTCTGGATCGCCGCCAGTTGCTTGTCGGCATCGAACTCGCTGCGGATGGTATCGACGAGACCGTCCACGGCGGGGTTGGAGTAATAGCCCCAGTTGGTGCCGCTCGGGGCAACCAGCCGGCTGTCGACGTGACGGATGAGCGCGGTGAACGGATCCTGGCTGAAATACGAGCTGTTGGTCGAGGTGGCGCCGGCCGTGCCGGCGTCCTTGGCGCCCGCACGCCAGTTCGAAAGCAGGGCGTTCCAGTCGCGGACATCGAAGTCCACCTTGATCCCGATCTCTCCGAGGTTCTGCTGAATGAGTTCGTTCATCAGCATCGGTTGCATCTGGCCGGAGCCCGCCGGCGAAATGATCGCCTTCACCGTCAGCGGCTTGTCCTTGGAATAGCCGGCTTCCGCCATCAGCTTCTTTGCGGCGGCAAGGTCGGTGGTGACCTTGAACTCGGGCTTTCCGAACCATGTCGAGGTTTTCGGCACCATGCCCTCGGCAGAGACCATCATCCCGCCCAGAAGCGACTTCATGCCCTCGCGGTCGATCGCCAGATTGGCCGCCTTGCGAACGCGGATATCGCGCCAGGGCGAGCCTTCGACAAACGAAAGGTGCCACGGCCAGACATGCGGATAGACGTTGGATGTCAGGTTGAACCCGGCGCTCCGGATGCTGGCGATGGCATCGGGCGGCGGCGCCTCGATCCAGTCCACCTGTCCTGAACGCAAGGCAGCAACGCGTGCCGACGGATCAGGCACCGGCATCAGCACCAGCTTGTCGAGTTTGGGCACGCGCTTGGCGTCCCAATAGGCCGGATTGCGCGCCAGCACGGCGTTGCGGCGGGGCTCGTAACTCTCGACCTTGAACGGGCCGGTCCCGGACGGCTGCTTGAGGAAACGGTCCCAGCTCCTGCCCGATGCTTCCCATTGCGCGGGGCTCGACATCACGATCCAGGCAATCTGATACGGAATCAGGGCATCGGGCGCGCGGGTCACGATCTCGACCGTGCTGTCATCGACGGCGCGGTAGCTGACCACGGTGGGAATGCGTCCGCGCCCCTGGGCGGCCTGGTTCTTGTCGAACTGCGGCGCATCCTGCTTGAGGATCTTGTCGAAGTTCCAGACCACGGCCTTGGCGTCGAACGCCGAGCCGTCATGGAACGTCACACCCTGCCGGAGCTTGAACGTCCATTTGGTCTTGTCGGCCGGATCGATCGACCAGCTTGTCGCCAGCGCGGGGATGAGCGTCACCGGCTTGTCGGCCGAGGACAGATCATAGCCGATCAGGGCCTCGAACACCGT
>CALCZO010000184.1 GCA_937903315.1 uncultured Alphaproteobacteria bacterium | reverse complement strand
TAAAATCCGCTGCTTGGCGGCATTTTTGACGATACATCTGCCAAAATGGCAGATGTCCCTCTGCGCATGCCGCGCGGACGGCGAAAGAATCGCGTAAAGCGCCTGTCATGCAATGGTCTGCGGAACAGGATCTGGCGCTTCGGGCGGTCGATGATTGGCAGAAGCTGGCGGTGCGGCGCAAAGAGCGGCAGGTGTTCCGGCTGTTCGGCTATGCCGGTACCGGCAAGACGACGCTCGCCCGTCATATCGCCGAGGGCATCGACGGCAATGTGATCTTCGCCGCCTTCACTGGCAAGGCGGCGTCGGTGATGCGCGCCAAGGGCTGCGAGGAGGCCTCGACGCTGCATTCGCTGATCTACCGGTCGAAAGAGAGCAAGGCGGAGGAGCCGACCTTCGTGCTCAACCGCTCGTCGGATGTGAAACATGCCAAGCTGGTGATCATCGACGAATGCTCGATGGTTGACGAGGAACTCGGCAACGACCTGCTGTCGTTCGGCGCGCCGGTGCTGGTGCTGGGCGATCCGGCGCAGCTGCCGCCGGTCAAGGGCGGCGGGTTCTTTACCGAGCATGAACCTGACATCATGCTGACCGAGGTGCACCGGCAGGCGCGCGGCAATCCGATCGTGGCGATGTCGATGACCATCCGGGAGGGCGGTCGGCTGGAGCGCGGCGTCTACGGCGACAGCGCGGTGATCGGGCGCGATGAGATCGATGCAGCGCAGATCATGGCGGCCGATCAGGTGCTGGTCGGGCGCAATGAGACGCGGCGCAAGTTCAACAAGCGGATCCGCGAGCTCAATGGCTATCACGACGCCTTCCCGGCCAAGGAGGAAAAGCTCGTCTGCCTGCGCAACAACCGTCAGAAGGGGCTGCTGAACGGCGAGACGTTCACCGTCAAGCTGGTCGGCGAACGATCGGGCGGGCTGGTGAAGATGCGCGTCGCGCCAGAGAGTGGCGAGGGGCCGACGGTCAAGGTTTCGGTGCTCAGCGAGTTTTTCGAGGGGCGGGGCGAGGAGATTCCGTGGCAGTTGCGGCGTCATACCGACGAGTTCGACTATGGCTACGCCCTGACCGTGCACAAGGCGCAGGGTTCGCAATGGGACAGGGTGGTGCTGTTTGACGAGAGCTGGGCGTTCCGCGAGCATCGCCAGCGCTGGCTCTACACGGCTGTGACGCGGGCGGCCAAGACGCTGACGGTTGTGGTGTAAGCCTGCCGCGCCGTTCATCGTACGCACAGGCGGCATGGGCCAGACTGGTGCGGTCAATAAGGATGTGTCGATGGCCGATGCGATAGCCCATGCCGTGACGGCCGGACAGCGGTTCGGCCTTGGCCTCAAGCCCGGGATGCTTGAGGGCCTTGCGCGCGATCCGCGTCGGGCCGTTCTGGATGAGATCGATCAGGCGGATCTGGCAGGAATCGCGGCCGGCGACCTGTTGTCGGGCCAGCAGGCGATGCAGGCGCATTTCGAGGAACGGCACGGGCCGCAGGTCAGGATGGACGCTCCGGCAACGGCGCGACGGTCGGCGGCCATCCTGCAAGACGAAGCGATAGCGCGGTTTGCGCACGGGATGCGGCAATCGCTCGGCTTCGTGGAGCGGCTGGTGCTGTTCTGGTCGAACCATTTCTGCGTATCCGTCCGCAAGGGGCCGACGGTGCGTGTCGTGGCCGGCGCCTATGAGCGCGAAGCGATCCGGCCGCATGTGCTGGGTGATTTTGCCGCGATGCTGACCGCGGTGGTCCGTCATCCCGCGATGCTGGTCTATCTCGACAATCGCGGCTCGATCGGTCCGACGTCGCGCGCCGGTCTCAATCGCAAGCGTGGACTGAACGAGAATCTGGCGCGCGAAATCCTTGAACTGCATACGCTCGGCGTCGATGGCGGCTACAGCCAGCGCGATGTCGGGGCACTGGCCCGGATGCTGACCGGCTGGACCGTGGCCGGGCCGGACGGGCGCGCCGCGCCGCCCGGTGCCTTCGTGTTCAACCCCAATGCGCACGAGCCGGGGCCGCAGACGCTGCTGGGGCGGGCCTATGCCGCCGGCGGGGCGGATCAGGCTGAGGCGGCGCTGGCCAATCTTGCGCTGCACCCTGCAACCGCGCGGTTCATCGCCCGCAAGTTTGCCCGTCATTTCGTTGCCGATGATCCGCCGCCGGTGCTGGTCGCGCGGCTGGAGGCGGATTTCCGCCGTACGGGCGGCAATCTCGGCTCGCTGGCGCGGGTTCTGGTGACCAGCGAGGAGGCGTGGACGGTGCCGGCGACGAAGGTGCGGACACCGTACGAGTTCCTGCTTGCGGCCAGCCGGGCGACCGGCGTTGCGCCGGCCAATCCGTCGCAGGTGCTCGGCCCGCTCAACGCCATGGGCCAGCCGCTCTGGGCACCTGCCGGGCCGAACGGGCATCCCGATACGGCGGGCGACATTGCAGCGCCCGAAGCGATGACCGCGCGGCTGGAGGCGGCGTCCGTGCTGGCCCGTCGGATGCGGGGCGCGGCGGCTGATCCGCGTGCCCTGCAGCAGGCGTTGTTCGGCGACCTGAGTTCCCCCGACAGCCGGCAGGCCGTGATACGCGCCGAAAGTGCCGAACAGGGGCTGGCGCTTCTGTTTCTCTCCCCCGAATTTCTCAGGCGGTAGGTGCCCATGCTCTGCGAAACCCCGTCTCTCACCCGCCGCATGCTGCTTGGCGGCGCGGCGTCGTTCACCGCCTGGGCGCATGTGCCGCGCCTTGCGCAGGCCGCCGGAGGCAAGGACCGCCGGCTGCTGGTGGTCATCCTGCGCGGCGCGCTCGACGGTCTGTCCGCCGTCGCCCCGCTTGGCGATCCGGACTACGAGGGTCTGCGCGCGGCCATCGCCCTCAGGAAAGACGGGCCGGATGCCGCGATCGGGCTCGACGGGTTCTTCGCACTGCATCCGGCACTGCCGAATTTTGCCCGCCTCTATAAGGCCGGGCAGGGGCTGGTGGTGCATGGCGCGGCGACGCCCTATCGCGGCCGGTCGCATTTCGACGGGCAGGATGTGCTCGAAAACGGGCTCGGCGGTGTCGGACGGACGGACAGCGGCTGGCTCAACCGGGCGCTGAGCGTGCTGCCGGCAGGCGACCGGATCGAGAGGCGCAATGGGCTCGGGATCGGGACAGCAACGCCGCTGATCCTGCGCGGGACAAGCCCGGTGCTGGGCTGGGCGCCGCCCTCGATGCCGCGCGCGACCGACGATCTGACCGAGCGCGTCCTTGATCTCTACCAGCATGCCGATCCGGCGCTGTTCAGGGCGTTGAGCGCGGGTCTGGAGACCGACCGGATGGCGCGCGCGGCCATGGCGGACGAGAAGGCGGCCGGCGGGCCGGCAACACCGCGCGGCATGGTCCAGATCGCCAATGGCGCGGGACGGCTGATGGCGGCCAGTGATGGCCCGCGCATCGCTGCCCTGGCCTTCGAGGGGTGGGATACCCATGCCAACGAGGGGGGTGCCAAAGGCCGGCTTGCCACCTTGCTCGGCGGTCTTGACGAGGCGTTTGCGGCCCTTGAGGCCGCGCTTGCGCCGGTCTGGCAGGATACGGCCGTGCTGGTGGTGACGGAATTTGGACGGACAGCCCGGATCAACGGCACCGAGGGGACCGATCACGGCACGGCGACCGTCGCCTTTCTCGTCGGTGGCGGCGTGCGCGGCGGGCGGGTGCTTGCCGACTGGCCGGGGCTGAAAGCGGCCCGGCTGCACGAGGGCCGCGATCTTGCGCCGACCATCGATCTGAGGGGCGTGATGAAGGGCGTGCTTGCCGACCATCTCGGGTTGGAGGGCCGTGCGCTTGACACGATCGTCTTCCCCGACAGCGCGCCGATCAGGGCGATGCGGGGTCTTGTCGGATAGGGCCCCGAGTCCTGTCCAAATCAATACGGGTTTCCAGTCCGGAGCGATCATGCCCTCCCTGACCTCACCGCATGTGCTGCCGATCCTGCTGTTGATCGGCTCCAATGTGTTCATGACCGTGGCGTGGTACGGTCACCTCAAGTTCAAGGCCTCGCCGCTGTGGCTGGTGGTGGTCGCGAGCTGGGGCATTGCGTTTGTCGAATACTGGCTGGCGGTGCCGGCCAACCGGATCGGCCATCAGGTCTATTCGGCGGCAGAGCTGAAGACGATGCAGGAGGTGATCACGCTCGTCGTGTTCGCCGGCTTCTCGGTCTGGGTGCTGGGCGAGGCGTTGACGTGGCGACATGGTGCCGGGTTCGCGCTGATCGCGCTCGGGGCCGGCCTGATCTTTCATGGACGATAGGGGACCAACATGGACAGCGGACGGATCGAGATCACCAGCGGCGTTGCCGCACTCGATGCTTATCTCGACACCGGCTACGAGGCGGTCAAGGGCATGTCGTCGCGGTTTGCGGCGGCAATTTCCGGCCATCTCATCGCGTTCCAGAGCCGGCAGGGAATCAGCGGCGATATCGCCGAGATCGGGGCCTTCAAGGGCCGGTTCTTCATCGCGATGATGAAGGCGCTGGCCGCTGGCGAGCGCGGGCTGGCGATCGACGTCTTTACCTGGCCGAGCGAGGAGACGCTGACCGAATTCGTCGCCAACTGTGACGCCCACGGCCTTGCCCGCGACAGCTACACGGTCTGGAAGACCGATACCCGCGATCTGCCGCCGCAGGCGATGGCGGAGAAACTGCTGCACCGGCCGGTGCGGTTCTACCATATCGACGGCGACCATTCAGACATCTGCCTGAGCAAGGATCTGGAACTGGCGACGGCGGTGATGCATCCCAAGGGCATCATCTGCCTCGACGACATGCTGCACCCGGCCTATCCGACGCTGGTGACGACGGTGCTGCGCTACCTTGAGGCGCATCGCGAGATGCGGGTGTTCTGCGTTGTTGACCGCGAGGACATCGTTGCCGCGCCGAAGTTCATGATCTGCCGGCGCGATTGTGCCGAGTTCTACGAAACCGAGCTGATGCGGGCGTTCCCGCAGTTCCATTTTCCGATGGGGGCCGATTTTGTCGAGGACTGGTGCGTGGTGCTGACGCCCAAGCCGCGCCTGGCGGTCGTCGACTGATGGGGGTCAGAACCCGGCGATGATGCTGGCCGCACCGGGCAGGGTCATCGCGGCCAGAACGATGCCGGCGACCAGCATCGTCAGCACCAGCGCCATCGGGCCGCGTCCGCTTTCGTGGTCAGAGTGCATCACGCACGCCCCCCGTCTGTCATCACCCGGATGATCCGCCGCGAATCATCTCGTCATCGTCAGAATCATTGCTTCTGGTGGCGTTTTCTGGGGCCATTGACGGCAGCATTGTGGCAAATCCCGCGTCCGGGGGATCAGAGGAGGTTGACGAGGGTGACCGAGAGCGTGGCCAGAAGCAGAACACCGACCAGAGTGACCGAAAGCCGGAACTGATGGTCCATCGCCCTGACCACACTGGCGGATGAACGCTGCTCCAGAGAACCGAGGCGGATTGGCGCATCACAGGGCATGACTGGCGTTCCTCGTTGTGTGGCGGCGGCACCCGGGTGCTGGATCACGCCGAACGATGCAGGTCGGTTTCCGCATCGGTGTCAGAGTGTCACATGGCGGTGCCCATGCTCCGTGTGCTGGCGCACGCTGCGGTTGATTTGTGGCAGCGGTGTCTGATTGCCATTGTGTTTTTGCGGTTGATCTGGCCAATTGGGCCGGGGTTTCAGGGGCAGCGCGTTGAATACGGCAGACACCGGGTCAACCGGGCATGGGCATGAGCATCGACACCAGTCGGTCTGGCAGGACGTGGGCTGGTTCGTGCGCGCTCTGGCCCGGTCGCAAGGCCGTTGGCGGATTGCCGCGCTGTCAGCGGGCATCGCCGGCATTCTCATCGCCAACATGATTGCACAGGTCCAGCTCAACCGCTGGAATGGCGCGTTTTTCGATACCCTCAGCCAGCGTGATCTGCCCGCATTCATGGCGCTGATCGGGTGGTTCTTTGTATTGATGGCTGTTCTGCTGTCGCTCGTCGTCGCCCAGACGCTTGCGCAGGAACTGCTCAAGATCGCGTTGCGCCAGTCTCTGACGATGCATCTCGCCGATCTGTGGCTGACGCGGGCACGGCCCTACCGGCTGGTGTTTGCCGGTGCCATCGGGTCCAATCCCGATCAGCGCGTGCAGGAGGATTCGCGCAAGCTGGCCGAACTGACCGCCGAACTCGCCGCCGGCTTCACCCAGCAGCTGTTCCTGCTGACAACATTTGTCGGAGTCCTGTGGGCCCTGTCCTCGGCCCTGACCTTTTACATCGGCGGTCGGGAGATCCAGATTCCCGGCTATATGGTGTGGTGCGCCCTGATCTATGCCGGAGCCGGATCGCTGCTGGCGTTCATCGTCGGTCGCCCGCTGATCCTGCTCAATGCGGAGCGGTCGCAGAAGGAAGCGGAACTGCGCTTTGCGCTCGTGCGGCTGACCGAAAGCGCCGAGAGCATCGGCTTCCTGCGCGGCGAAGCCGATGAACGGATCGCTCTCAACACCCCGATCCTTGCGGTGATGTCGGTGCTGACCGGCATCGCCTTCAAGCTTGCCCGCCTGACCTGGGTCGTGTCCGGCTATGGCTGGCTGTCGCTGATCGTGCCAGTGATCGTGGCGGCACCGGGCTATTTTGCCGGTGCGGTCACATTCGGCGGGCTGATGCGGCTCGTCGATGCGTTTTCGCAGGTGCAGGCCTCGCTGCGGTGGATTGTCGACAACGTGGCCAAATTCGCCGACTGGCGCGCTGCGCTGTATCGCGTCATGCGCTTTGAGGAAGAACTGCGGCTGTCTCCCGCCGGCGATGCTGTTTCTGGCGGAATCGCGTTGTCGATTGGCGCGCCGGGCGAATTGAAGCTGGACAGCGTGGCGATCTGCCTGCCGAATGGCACGCCTGTCATCTCGGCCATCGACATGGTGGTGCATCGCGGCGAACGGGTGGAACTGGCCGGGCTTGCGGGCGTCGGGAAGTCGACGCTGCTCCGGGCGATTGCCGGGCTGTGGCCGTGGGGCCAGGGCACGATCACGCTGCCACCGGACAGTTCCCTGATGTTCCTGCCGGCGCGGCCCTATCTGCCGCTCGGAACCTTGCGTGATGCGGTCTGTTATCCCAGCGCGGCGGAGACGTTCGACAATGATGCGGTGGTGGCGGCGATGACCCGCTGCGGATTGGCCGGCTGGATTGCGCAACTCGACGCGAGTGCCCGCTGGGATCGCGACCTGTCCATCGGCGAGCAGCAACGGCTGACCTTTGCGCGCCTGCTCCTGCATCGTCCGTCGCTCGCCATTCTGGACGAGGCCACCTCAGCGCTCGATCAGCCGGGTCAAGCCGATCTGCTGGCGCTTTTTGCCGGCGAATTGGTTGATATGACCGTGCTGTTCATCTCCCACCGCTCGGGCTATGCGATGCTGGCCCCGCGCGTCATCGGGCTCAGCGCCGGCGCACTTGGCAGCGTGATCAGTACCGACGGAACGCCTCTGATGGGCAAGGCGTGATAGACTCGTTCCGATTCGCAGGAAAGAGAGCGAGACATGTCCGTGATCCGCTTGATGAGCGTTATGGTCGCAGCGCTGGTGCTTGCCGCGACCAATTGTCCGACCACAGCGCAAACGCGGGCGAAGGTGATTGCGGCGGGCAAGGTGATTGCCGAGAAGCATTGCGCATCCTGTCATGCCACCGGGCTGAAAGGGGCCAGTCCGCACCGCCATGCGCCGCCGTTCCGCACGCTGCGCACGCGCTATGACCTCGACAATCTGCAGGAAGCGTTCGTCGAGGGCGTTGCGGTCGGGCACCAGGGCGTCGACATGCCGGAGTTCCAGTTCTCTCCGGACGCGACGGACGCGCTGATCACCTTCCTCAAGTCGCTGCGACACTAGGGCCGGTTCCGCCTCCAAAACGCAGCTTGCGGTGGCACGTCCAATATATTAGTTATTGCTTATATATTGAGATCGGAACGCCGCCCATGTCGCCCAACACCCAGTTGCCTGCCGTCCACTCGCGCCTCGAGCATTTCCCAATATCGTTTTTCGCCGTTGTCATGGGCGTTGCGGGTCTTGCCATCGCGCTTCACAAGGCCGGCCGTTTCAGTCCCGTTCTTGGGACTGCCGGACTTGTCATTGCCGGGTTGGCCGGTGCGGTCTTTCTGATGATCCTCGCCGTCTATGCGCTCAAGATCATGCGCCATCCTGCGGCGGTTGTTGCCGAATTCCACCATCCGGTACGGTTGCATTTCATTCCGGCCTCGACCATCGGCCTGCTGCTGATCGGCATCAGTTTCGTCGATATCGTGCCGGATCTTTCGCATGCGCTGTTCCTGATCGCCGCGCCGATGCATCTGGTGCTGACGCTGATGGTGCTCAATCAGTGGATCAACCGCGATCATTTCCAGGTGCCGCATCTCAACCCGGCCTGGTTCATCCCGATTGTCGGCAATATCCTTGTTCCGATCCTCGGCGTACCGCTCGGCTATATCGAGGTGTCCTGGATGTATTTTTCCATCGGCATCGTGTTCTGGCTGCCGATTTTCGCGCTCATTCTCAATCGGGTCCTGTTTCATAATCCGATCCCCGAGCGCCTTGCCCCGACGTTGTTCATTCTGATTGCGCCGCCGGCTGTCGGGTTTCTGGCCTATCTGCGTCTGACCGGCGCGCTCGATGGGTTCGCGCGAATCCTGTATTACTTCGCGCTGTTCCTGACGGTGGTCCTTGCGACGCAGGTGCCGCGCCTGTCGCGCCTCAGGTTCTTCCTGTCGTGGTGGGCCTACTCCTTCCCGATGGCTGCCATCACCATCGCCAGCCTGACGATGGCTGAACTGACCGGAAAGACAGGCTTCCTGATCCTCGGGCTGGGCCTGCTTGTGCTGGTTGTGCTGATCGTCGGCGGCCTGATCATCCGCACGCTTGCAGGGCTGAGGTCCGGAGAATTCTGCCAGCCGGAGTAGGTGGCAGGGTTGTGCCCTTGGGTAAGTTGCGGCATGGCTGACCGGCTTTCGCAATTGTCCTGCCGGTGGTGTGCTGATGTCCTCGTGGATTGAGTTCTGGAACCGTGATCCGTCGATCTATGCCAACGAGCGGCACAAGCTGCTGCATTATCGCGGCGTGGCGAGCGACATAGTCCGGTTGATCGACCGGGACGGGGTGCGCGTGCTCGATCATGGTTCGGGCGAGGCGTCATCGGCCGGGCTGGTTGCGGCGCGGGCCGGAGAGCTTGTCCTGTGTGATGCCGCGCCGAACACCCGCGAGAAAATCAGCCAGAAGTTTGCCGATCATGCCAATATCCGGGTGATCGGACCGGAGCGCCTCGGTGACCATCCCGATGGCTATTTCGATCTGATCATTGCCAATTCGGTGCTGCAGTATCTCGACGAGCCGACGCTTGAAGCCTCGCTCGTCGAATGGCGCCGCCTGCTCAAGCCCGATGGCCGGCTGATTCTTGCCGATGTGATCCCGCCCGATGTCTCGCCCGTCACCGATGCGCTGGCGCTGCTGCGGTTTGCCTTCCAGGGCGGCTTTCTGGGTGCAGCCCTTGTCGGGCTGGTGCGCACCACGCTGTCCGACTACCGCACGCTGCGCGGCGAGCTGGGGTTTTCCACCCACTCCGCGGACGAACTGATCAGCCGGCTCGATCGCCACGGCTTCGATGCGCGCCGCCTTGCGCAGAACATCGGTCATAACAGCGCGCGGATGACGTTCGAGGCTCGCCACAAGGCAGATCGCGTGGTTTGATCGGCTGGTTTCCTGCTTGTCTTGCAACAGGATCTGTCCGGCCCATTGTCACACAGCGAGATCAGGCATGCGTCCGCATCGCAAACACGTTCATTTCGTCTTCGGTGTCATCCAGTCGGGCGTGACGTCGCTGATCGCGGCCGGGATTGCGAGCCGCAGTCTGGTCGGCAGCGGCGGATTTCTCGGCAACTGGCTGTCATCGTGGCTCATCGCCTGGGTGACGATGCTCCCGGTCGTCATTCTCGCGGCGCCGGCGATCCGCAGCCTTGCCTATCGTCTGACGCGCGAGGACTGATCAGCGCTGAGCGAAACTCCAGTACTTGTGGGCAAAGAAACTCCACAGCAGGACCAGACCGGTGGTGAGGACCTGTGCCGGCAGATAGAGCCAGTGCCAGCGCTCGACAAACAGCGTCATCAACAGGTAGGTCAGCACGAAGCCGACCGCAGCCACGATTGCAAAGCGCCAGCCAGCCTCCTCATGCGGGCGCTCGGACCGATAGGTGTGGCGGCGATTGAGCAGGTAGGACACGAGGCCGCCGAAGACGTAGCCGGCAAGCGTCGCAGGCACCGGGCCCGCGCCGAACAGTTCGACACCCGCGACCAGTACCGAATAGTGGACGACCGCGGCGATGAGGCCGACGCCGAAGAATGCCGTGAACTGACCGAGGAGCGCGCGCATGGACGCGGCCTTAGCCGCTTTGCGACCGTTTGGCGAGGGCGGGACTTGCGTCCGACCCGCAATGCACAGCCGGGATGCGGTTGGCGCAACCTTTTTTCTTGGCCGCCGGGCCGGGCCGGGATATAGCGGCGCTTTAGCGAACATGAACCAGCCCTCAGCTCCGCGCCCGCGCTTTCCGGCATGGGAATCGCGAGGCCGAGGTTGCGCCAAAAGCGATCTGAAATGCCGAAAAGAACCGACCTGTCCACCATCCTCATCATTGGCGCGGGCCCGATTGTCATCGGTCAGGCCTGCGAGTTCGACTATTCCGGCACGCAGGCGGTGAAAGCGCTGAAGGAAGAGGGGTACCGGATCGTTCTGGTCAACTCCAATCCGGCGACGATCATGACCGATCCGGAACTGGCCGATGCGACCTATGTCGAGCCGATCACGGCGGAAATTGTCGCCAAGATCATCGAGAAGGAACGCGGCGACCGTTCAAAGGGCTTTGCTGTCCTGCCGACGATGGGCGGACAGACCGCGCTGAATTGTGCGTTGTCGCTCAACCAGAAATCGATCGACGACGGCAAGGGCGGCAAGATGTCGGTGCTGGAGAAGTTCGATGTCGAACTGATCGGCGCGACGGCGCAGGCCATCGACAAGGCCGAAGACCGCGAACTGTTTCGCGAGGCGATGACCAGGATCGGGCTGGAAACGCCGCGCTCGCACCACATCAAGACGCTTGGCGCGGCGCTTGAAGCGCTGAAGGACATCGGGCTGCCGGCGATCATCCGGCCGTCGTTCACGATGGGCGGCACGGGTGGCGGCATCGCCTACAACAAGGACGAGTTCATCGATATCGTCGAGCGCGGCATCGACGCCTCGCCGACCTCGGAAGTCCTGATCGAGGAAT
>CALCZO010000183.1 GCA_937903315.1 uncultured Alphaproteobacteria bacterium | reverse complement strand
TAGACCATGTGATGCAGGCCCGAGCCGTCGTCGGTATCGCCGATATACATGCCCGGACGCTTGCGGACCGCATCCAGTCCCTTGAGAACCTTGATCGAGTCCGCGCCATAGGCAATCTCGTCTTCCAGTGTGCGTGCCGCATCGGCCATGCTGGACATCTTTCGAAAAAAAGGCGTTGATTCGGAAAAGATTATAGCCGGTTGTCGCGGCATTTTCATGCCCGGCGCCATCCGTCCGGCGGGTTTTGCGCGATGATCAGCGGCTCGCCATCACCACGGCGGTCCCTGCCATCATCGCGGCAGTTGTCCGGTTGATGGCACCCAGCGCGCGCGGCGAGCGGAACAGCCGCCGGGCCCGGTCGGCGAGCAGCGCATAGGCCAGCATGACCGGGACGATGACAAGGATGTTGACCATGGCCAGCAGCGCGAATGTTCCGAGCGTCAGTGACTGCACATCGATCACCAGCGGCATGATCGCGAGGAAGAACATGATCGGTTTGGGGTTGCCGATGGTCAGAAGGAAGCTCGACATCATTGCCTGCATCCGCGTCTCGCGAACCGTCGTCTCGTTGAGGTCAAGCGCGGTGACCGGCGCACGCCAGATCTTGAAGGCAAGGTACAGGAGATAGGCGACGCCGAGCATCCGGACGACCCAGAACACGCCCTCGAAGGTCTGGGCGATGATGGCAAGACCGGAAGCCGCCAGCGCGAACAGCACGTTGTCGCCGAGCGCAAAGCCGGTGGCAAACCAGCCGACCCGGTCGAGCCCCTTGCCCATCGACCGGGCAACGACCAGCGCGATCCCCGGGCCGGGCGTGGCCACGGCAACAGCATAAACGGAAATGTAGAGCATGAGGCCGGCGAGTGTCATGCCTCGGATATAGGCGCAATCATCCCCGAAGTCACGACAAAGCGGGCTGCCTCGCCGGGGAGCGCCGCCAGGAATGCCGGGTCGGCGCCGGTCAGCCAGACCTGCCCGCCAAGCTCCATCAGGATATCGAACAGCGCCTGCCGCCGGCCGGGATCAAGATGGGCCGCCACCTCGTCGAGCAGGACCACCGGTGCCATGCCGGTCATCGCGGCGACGAGATGGGCCTGCGCCAGCACCAGTCCGATCAGCAGCGCCTTCTGCTCGCCGGTTGAACTCAGATGGGCCGGCATGCCCTTGGGGCCGTGCTCAACCAGAAGGTCGCTGGCCTGCGGGCCGGTCAGGGTCCGCCCGGCGGCCCGGTCGCGGCCGCGGGCGCTGGCGAGTGCGGCGCGATACCAGTCCTCGACAGCGGCCGCCGGCTCATCGGCCAGCCGGTCCTCGATCGTTCCGGCAAGCCGCACCGCCGCCCACGGAAACGGCGAGGTTTCAGTATGGCCCGATTCGATCAGATGGCTCAGCCGCTGCACGGTTTCGCGCCGCGCCGCCGCCACGGCCACGGCGATGTCGGCAACCTCCCATTCGGCCGCGTCGAGCCAGCGCGGGTCCGAACCGGAGTCCTCAAGCAGCCGGTTGCGGTTGCGCAGCGCGCGTTCGAGCATGCTGACGCGGCCGCCGTGGCCGGGATCGACCGCCAGCACCATCCGGTCGAGAAACCGCCGCCGCTCGCCGGCGCTGGCACGGAACAGGCCATCCTGATCCGGCGTCAGCCAGATCAGCCGCAGATGATCGCCGAAAGCGGTGGCGGAGGCGACCGGAACCCGGTCGATGCGGGCCTTGCGCCCGGTCTCGCCCGGGACCGTTCCTGTGCCAAGCTGTGCGGACCCGAGCGCGCCGGTCACCGCGCAGGCGACCGCAAAGCCGCCGCTGGCGTCCTTGCGCACCATGTCGCCAAGCTCCGCCCGCCGCAGTCCGCGCCCTGGCGAGAGCAGGGAGATCGCTTCAAGAAGGTTGGTCTTGCCCGCGCCGTTGTCGCCGACCAGCGCCACCAGCATGCTGCCGGGGATAAAATCCGCATGGCGATAGCTGCGGAAATCGCTCACCTGAACCCGGTCGATCCGGCACGAGACGGCCATGGCGTTGGATGCCCCTCGCGGGATACGGCGCGCGCCGATGTTCTGCCGGTCAGACCCGCATCGGCATCAGCACATAAAGGTTGGCGGCACCCTCGCGGTCCTGGATCAGCGTCGGCGATCCGGCCTCGGCCAGCTTGAACAGCGCGGTATCGCCCTCAAGCTGCTGGGTGATGTCGAGCAGGTAGCGGGCGTTGAAGCCGATCTCGAGCGGCGTGTCCTCGTAGTCGACGGTCAGTTCCTCGGTCGCCTGCCCGGCATCGGGGTTGTTGACCGACAGGGTCAGCCGGCCATCGCCGAGCGCCAGTTTGACCGCCCGTCCACGCTCGGACGAGATGGTCGAGACCCGGTCGACCGAGCGCGCGAACTCCGCCAGTTCGACCGTCAGCCGCTTGTCGTTGCGGGTCGGGATCACCCGCGCATAATCGGGGAATGTGCCGTCGATCAGCTTCGATGTCAGAACAACCGAACCGAGCGAGAAGCGGATTTTGGCGGTCGACAGTTCCACCTGAACCTCGCCGGCGGCTTCGGCCAGCAGCTTCTGGATCTCGCCGACCGTCTTCTTGGGCACGATCACGCCCGGCATGCCGGCAGCGCCCTCAGGCGCCGGCGTGTCGGCCTGCGCCAGCCGGTGACCATCGGTCGCAACGGCCCGGAGCAGGGCACCGGCCTCCCCCTGCACGGTGTGCAGATAGATCCCGTTGAGATAGTAACGGGTTTCCTCGGTCGACACGGCGAACTGCGTCTTCTCGACCAGCCGGCGCAACTCCTGCGCGCTGACGCTGAACAGATGCGACAGCGTGCCGGCGGCAAGATCGGGAAAATCGCTGGCCGGCAACGATTGCAGCGTGAAGCGCGAGCGGCCCGAGCGCAACAGAAGCTGGCCGCCGTCGCCGCTCTGCTCCAGCGAGACCTGGGCGCCATCGGGCAGCTTGCGGACGATATCATGCAGCACATGGGCCGGAACGCTCGTCGTCCCCGCAGTGCCGACATCAGCCGTCATCACCTCGGTCACCTCGATGTCGAGGTCGGTCGCTTTCAGCCACAAGGTCTGCTGCTCGGCGCGGATCAGCACATTCGACAGGATCGGAATGGTGTTGCGCCGTTCGACAACCCGGTGGACATGCCCCAGCGCCTTCAACAGCGCCGCCTGTTCGATCGTAACCTTCATACCCGTCCGTTCCCAAATCCGCTCAGCGTCTCACCGGGGGCAGAACGATGGACGCTCTTGGCCGATGTTGCAAGCGGCAACGGCGCCGATCGCGACGGATTTCACAGCCGCGCGCCAAA
Organism: uncultured Alphaproteobacteria bacterium; assembly: GCA_937903315.1. GTDB lineage: Bacteria > Pseudomonadota > Alphaproteobacteria > Rhizobiales > Beijerinckiaceae > JAIUNP01. The sequence goes on along the minus strand of CALCZO010000183.1, from coordinate 9,033 downwards.
ATCCGGCTATTCCTGCAGCATCCGCTTGAGATGGTCGATCTCGCCGGCCAGCGAGGTATCGCGCGAGACCAGCCCGTCGATCTTGCGCACCGCATGGAGCACGGTCGTATGGTCGCGTCCCCCGAACCGCCGGCCGATCTCCGGCAGCGAGCGCAGCGTCAGCATTTTCGACAGGTACATCGCGATCTGGCGCGGGCGCACGACCGTTGCGGTGCGGCGCGAGGACAGGATGTCGGCGCGGCTGACGTTGTAGTGATTGGCCACCAGCCGCTGGATATCCTCGATCTTGACCTTCTTGGGCTCATGCGTGCGGATCAGATCGCGGATCGCCACCTCCGCGCCTTCAAGGTCGAGCGGCCCGCCCGACAGCGTCGCATGGGCCAGCAGGCGGTTGACGGCGCCTTCGAGATCGCGACCGTTGGCTGTCACCAGACGGGCGACATGGGCGACCACCTCCGGCGCGATCGAAAAGCCCGGCAGCCGGCTCCGCGCCGACTGGATGCGCGCGTCGAGCACCTTGAGGCGCAGCGCCTCGTCGAGCGCCCCGATCTCGACCACCAGCCCGCCGGCCAGCCGTGACTGGATCCGTTCATCGAGCGTCTCAAGATCGACAGGGCTGCGGTCAGCGGCGACGATCACCTGCTTGCCGGCATCGATCAATGCGTTGATCGTGTGGCAGAATTCCTGTTGCGTCTGCTTGCCGTTGAGGAACTGCACGTCGTCGATGACCAGAAGGTCGATTGCCCGCAGAGTCTCCTTGAAGGCAAGAGCCGTTTGCGACCGCAGGGCGGCGACAAAGCCGTACATGAACTTCTCGGCCGTCAGATAGATCACCTGACGCCCCGATGCAGCGGTGGCCTGCGCCACGGCCTGCAACAGATGCGTCTTGCCCAGCCCGACGGAGGAATGGACATACAGCGGGTTGTAGATCGGCAGATCGGCAGGGGCGGCCTGGACCACCTGCATCGCCGCCGAATGAGCCAGAATGTTGGAGCGCCCGACATGGAAGGTCGAGAAAACGAGGCGCTTGTCGAGCGGCGAGCTTTCCAGATGGTCGGGAGCCCCGCGCAGCGCCGCCACGGGAAGCATTGCGACGGGCGCGGCGGCTTCATGCGACGGCGCAACGGCGGCCTCGCGTGGTCCCTGGGCCGGCGCGGCGGGCCGGCCGATGGTCGGGCGCTGGCCGGCTTCGCGGACGGTGATGACCACCCGCTGCACGTCCGCGTGTTCTTCCGCGAAGATGGCCTCGATCCGGTCAATGTAATGGCCCTGCAGCCAGCTCCGCAGAAACCGGGTCGGCACCGAAAGGTGGGCTGCGCCATCGACGATCGCGACAAGGTCAAGCCGGGCAAACCAGCTTGCATAGATGTCCTCGCCCAGTTCCGCCTTGAGCCGCGTGCGGACCCGCACCCACCGCATCTGGTCGGCAGCAGCGCGATCGTTGGACGACAGATCGTCGGAGTGGACTGGCTTGGTCATGGCAGCGAGCATCATAAGATCAGGTCAAAAGGGCATCATCCGGAGGTGGGACCGGTTGGGCCGAAATTCAGGAGTGGGAATGACAGGCGTGTTCAGGTCCGGCGATCAGGTGAAATACGCTCTGCCAACCCGACACCACACGGCACCGCAAAACAACATAGAATAATGTTTCATCGCTCTCGTGCCCTTGTCCAAGTCTTGTTGTTGTGGCTCGCTTTCGAAAATCGCATCTTCCACAACGCATGCTGTAAAAATTCACCATACAGACTGTAAATCGAGCTTCCCGCTCGACTTACACTATCCCTGGCAGAAAAATTACATTGCAGGCATTGCCCCCGAGCGCCGTCACGAGCGTTTATCCTGTCCGGTCGAGAATTTATCCACAACCGATGTTGTGAGTGTTAGCCGCCTCAACAGGCCAGCGCAACCGCTTTCCGCCGCCTTCGCCGTTGTCGCTTTCACCCCCATGGTTAACGGGCCAACGGCGCATCGCCATCGACTGCTGCCAAGGGCTTGACGGTGCAGCGCTTTCGCGGGTGCCTGCTTAACCGAAAATTAATGTTTCAGGACCGAAACGGTGCGAGTCATTTTTTTCGCTTCGCCAACCGGCCCTGTCGCGGAGACGGTGCCAGAATCGGTCTTTTGCCGTAAAGAATTGAAAAACAATAAGAAAATCTGCGCGAATGCGATCCGTATCAGGGCCGAAATGCAAAAGTCACGGTCAAGGAGAAAATCATCGCAATCAACAGAATTACACGCACAGGTTGCATTCCGCTGTAACAAAAAGCCCGGCTTGCGACCGGGCTCTCACTGCTCTGGCTCATCAGCAAGGGTCAGGCGGAAATCGCCTTGATCGCCTTGGTCAGGCGCGACACCTTGCGGGACGCGTTGTTCTTGTGGATCACGCCGGCGCGGGCAGCCCGCATCATTTCCGGCTCGGCAGCGCGCAGCGCACTGATCGCCGCTTCCGCATTGCCCGCCGCAATGGCCTCTTCGACCTTGCGCACCGACGTGCGGGTGCGGCTGCGGCGTGCCTTGTTGACTTCCGCCTTGCGCTCGGATTGACGGGCAGCCTTCTTGGCAGATTTGGTATTGGCCATATTCACACGCTCCAGAATCGGAAGATCGTCGGGCCATGCCCTGGGATCTGGTCCAATCGGTGATGACAAAACGAGTGCGCCGGTCGTTACCGCCGGCGCTTGGGCGCTCCATGGCATGATCCTCGCGCCACGTCAACGGTCTCGCGTGGCGGTGCCGCAATCAAGGCCCCAGGAATCCGGCGATGGCGGCACCGACCGGGTGGGCCGGATCGAGCATCAGCCTGAGGGCCATCAGGATCGAGACCGCGACCACCACCGGCTTGATCAGCCCCGCCCCGCCGCGCAGGGCCGCCCGGGCACCGATCTGCGCACCGAGCACCGCCGCTACGCCAAGGGCGAGACCGAGCGCCCAGGCGATGCGGCCGGAGAAGGCAAACAGTCCAAAGGCGCCAAGGTTCGAGGCCAGATTGAGAAACTTGGCGTTGGCGGCCGCCCGTGTCACGCCCTGGCCAAGCAGCACGACCAGCGTGATGAAGAAGAACGTGCCGCCGCCCGGACCGAAAATGCCGTCATAGAACCCGATGATGGCAGCGAATGTGACCGCATAGACCAGCGGGCGGACCCGCTCGCGCGATTCCGCATCGCTGAGCTTGGGCGACAGCAGGATGAACAGGGCGATGCCGATCAGCAGGAACGGCACGGCGGTTTTCAGCGCGCCAAGCGGGACGACCTGCGCCATCACCGCCCCGAATCCGGCCCCGGCGGCAGAGCCGACAAAAGCCGGCAGGCTCGCGCGCCAGTCGATCAGGCCGGCGCGGGCGTAGGCGCGGGTGGCCGACAGGACGCCGAATGAGCCTTGCAGCTTGTTGGTGGCCACCGCCGAGACAGGATCGAGCCCGGCCAGCATCAGGCTGGGCACGTTGAGCAGCCCGCCGCCGCCGGCGATCGAATCGATGATCGCCGCGATGAACGAGACAACCATCAGCGTCAGCACGATCGACAGTTCGAGCCCGAACAGGGCGGTCAGCGCATCCATGGATCCGGGCCCTTCCGGCGTTGCGGGTTTGCGCTGACGCCGCAGGCTGTCGTGATCAGCGGTTCTTGAACACGGCCTTGCGCTTTTCGGCGAAGGCGGCCATGCCCTCTTTCTGGTCATCGAGCGCGAACATCGAATGGAACACGCGCCGCTCGAAGCGGATGCCTTCGGCCAGCGTCGTCTCGTAGGCGCGGTTGACCGTCTCCTTGGTCATCATCGCCACTGGCAACGACATGTCCGCAATGGTCGCGGCGGTCTTGAGCGCTTCGGCGACAAGCTGGTCGGCGGGAACGATACGCGCGACAAGGCCGCAGCGCTCGGCTTCCGCCGCATCCATCATCCGCCCGGTCAGGCACAGGTCCATCGCCTTCGACTTGCCGACAAACCGGGTCAGACGCTGCGTGCCGCCTGATCCGGGCATGACGCCGAGCTTGATTTCCGGCTGGCCGAACTTGGCCGTCTCCGCCGCGATGATGAAATCGCACATCATCGCGATCTCGCAGCCGCCGCCGAGGGCGAACCCGGCCACCGCCGCGATCACCGGCTTGCGGGTGCGCGACAGCTGGTCCCACTTGGAGATGAAATCGGACAGATACACGTCCATATACGACCGGCTTGCCATCTCCTTGATGTCCGCGCCGGCTGCAAAGGCCTTCTCGGATCCGGTAATGACCATGCAGCCGATGCCGGCATCGGCCTCGAAACAATCGAGCGCGTGGTTGAGATCGGTGATCAGCGCCGCATTGAGCGCATTCAGCGCCTGCGGACGGTTGAGCCGGATCAGCCCCACCTTGCCGTGCACTTCGGTCAGGATGTTGTCGTAGGCCGCTTTCAGTTCCATGGACGTCTCTCCTCGCGCTGGTTCTGGGCTAGCGGAGCTTTGAATGTTCCGCAAGACAGCAATTGGCTGTTGCAGCGCCGTGGCCCCCGCGCCTAGACTTGTCAGACAAGTTTCGCCCTGCTGCCGGGCGTCATGCAAGGGGTGTTGTTTGAGATGCTGACCGTCTGTGTGCTCGATGATTACCAGCAGTGCGCCCACCGGTTCGCCGACTGGGGGCGGCTGGCCGGCCGCGCTGCGGTCCGCTTCGTGCACGACTTTCAGCCGGACGAGGCGGCTCTGGCCGCCGCGATCGGTGATGCGGACATTGTGGTTGCGATGCGCGAGCGCTCGACCCTGACCGGCGCGCTGATGGAGCGGCTGCCGCGCCTCAGGTTGATCGTCACCTCCGGCATGCGCAATGCGGCAATCGATCTGGCTGCCGCATCCGCACGCGGCATCACCGTCTGCGGCACGGCCAGCCACGGCTCGCCGCCGGCGGAAATCACCTGGGCGCTGATCCATGCGCTGACGCGCCATGTCGTTGCCGAAGCGAACGCACTGGCCGCCGGCGGGCCCTGGCAGTCAACTGTCGGGCGTGATCTCGCCGGCACCCGGCTTGGAGTGGTCGGGTTTGGCAAGATCGGCGTTCAGGTGGCGCGTGTCGCCCGCGCTTTCGGCATGGAGGTGACGGCCTGGAGCCGGAACCTGACGCCCGACCGCACCGACGCCGAGGGCGTCGTTCTCGCCCCGTCGCTGCATGATCTGATGGCGACGAGCGATATTGTCTCGCTCCACCTTGTGCTGTCAGAGCGCAGCCGGCGCATCATCGATGACGCCGCCCTGCAATGCATGAAGCCTGACGGGCTGCTGATCAACACCGCGCGCGCCGGTCTGGTGGATGGCGAGGCGCTGGCGGCCGCGCTGCACGAGGGACGTATCGGCGGCGCGGCGTCGGATGTGTTCGACATCGAGCCGCTGCCCGAGAACTCGGTCTGGCGGACCATGCCGCGTTTTGTCGGTCTGCCGCATCTCGGCTACGTGACGGAGAAGAACTACCGCACCTTCTTCGGCGAGGCGGTCGAGGATATCGAGGCGTTTCTTGCCGGCGCTCCGGTGCGGGTTATCGGCTGAGGGACAGCATGGACAACGCAACAAGGCCGCAGTCGAAACGATGGGCGCGCCGCGCGGAGCGGGCGGTCAATCGCGACACCTATGTCAACGAGGCCGCCGACCTCGGCCTTGTCGTCATGGACAGCCCGTTCGATCCCGAACCGGGGATCCGGGTCGAGAACGGGCGCATCGTCATGATCGACGGGCGCGAAGAAGCCGATTTTGATTCGATCGACCGCTATATCGCCCGCTATGCGCTTGATCCGGCGATCGCCGAAGAGGTGATGGCGAGGCCCTCGCTCGATCTTGCCCGCATGCTGGTCGACATCTCGACCCCGCGCGCGCTGGTCATGGCGCTGATGCAGGGCTGCACGCCGGCCAAGCTGTGTTCGATCGTCTCCCATCTCAATGTCGTCGAGATGATGATGGCGCTCCAGAAGATGCGGGCGCGGCGCACGCCGGGCAATCAGGCCCATGTCACCAACTGGCGCGAAAATCCGGTGCTGATGGCGGCCGATGCGGCCGAGGCGGCGCTGCGCGGCTTCGACGAACTGGAGACGACCTGCCGCATCGCCCGCATGGCACCGATCAACGCCCTGGCACTGCTCGTCGGCTCGCAGACCCCGCATGGCGGCGTTCTGACCCAATGCGCGGTTGAAGAAGCGCTCAATCTCCGGTTGGGGCTCAAGGGCCTGACCTCCTATGCCGAGACGCTGTCGATCTACGGCACTGACGAGGCGATGCGCGACGGCGATGACACGCCGTGGTCAAAGGGATTTCTGGCCTCCGCCTATGCCTCGCGCGGCATCAAGATCCGGTTTACCTCCGGCACCGGCGCCGAGACGATGATGGGCTACGAATCCGGCCAGTCGATGCTCTATCTCGAGGCCCGCTGTCTCGTTCTGGTCAAGGGATCAGGCGCGCAGGGCGTGCAGAACGGTTCGATCTCCTGCATCGCGCTGCCCGGCGCGCTGCCCGGCGGCGTGCGCGCGGTGCTGGCTGAGAATCTCATCGCCGCCGCGCTCGGGCTGGAGGTGGCCACCGGCAACGATGCGATGTCGTCCCACTCGGACATGCGCAAGGCCGCCAAGCTGATGCTGCAGTTCCTGCCCGGCACCGATTTCATCACCTCGGGCTACAGCTCGATGCCGCGCCGCGACAACATGTTCGGCGGCGGCAATTTTGATGCCTACGACATGGACGACTGGCTGATCATCCAGCGCGACATGAAGGTCGATGCCGGCATGGAACCGGTGACCGAGGACGCGGTCATCGCCACCCGCCGCCGCGCCGGAAAGGCCATGCAGGCGGTCTTCGCCGGGCTCGGCCTGCCGCCGATCAGCGACGAGGAGATCGAGGCGGCGGCGCTCGCCGACGATTCCGATGACATGCCCGAACGCGATCTGGTCGGCGACCTTGCCGCGGCCGATGCGCTGCTCGAAGGGCCGTTGACGGCGCTCGATGTCGTCCGCGCCCTTGATGAGGCTGGATTTTGCGATATCGCCGCCAATGTGCTGGCCATGCAGCGCGTGCGCACCAGCGGCGACTATCTACAGCCTGCCGCCGTGCTGACCCGCGATTTTGCCGCGCTCAGCGCCTTTACCGACCGCAACGACTATTGCGGCCCAGGCACCGGCTTCCGGCTGGAAGGAGCCCAGTGGGAGAAGATCGCCGCCATTCCGCAGGCCCGGTCGGCCGCCGAGATGGTACCGCTGTCGCGCGGCAGGGCCGGCGTCGCACTGAAAGCCGTGCCGCGACCGGCCAGGTCCGCTCCCGACGAGGTCGTCATTGCGGTCGGCCCGGCCTTTGCCACCCTGCTCGACCGGACGCTGTGCGGTCTCAGCCATGGCGAGACACTGGCGGCGCTGATCGCCGGCATCCGGAGCAGGGGCCTCAGGGAGCGGATCGTCAAGATGCACGCCACCGCCGATCTCGGCCAGATCGGCTTCGAAGGCGCGAAACTCAGCGGTTCGGGCATCGCCATCGGCCTGCAATCCAAGGGCACGACGGTGATCCAGCGGCAGGGGCTGGCCCCGCTCAACAATCTCGAACTGTTCTCTCAGGCCCCGCTGCTGTCCGCCCAGGCCTATCGGCAGATTGGCGCCAATGCCGCCAGCCATGCGCTGCGCCAGCCGCCCTCGCCGGTACCGGTCACGGTCGACAACATGGCCCGCTTGCGGCTGATCGTCCATGCGGTGCTGATGCACAAGCGCGAGATCGCCGCGATCACGGCCGGCCGCGCGCCCGAGGATATGGAGGCCCGCTTCGATGCGTGACGACGACGATATCAGGCGGCCGCAAGCCCGGCTGGCACCCGAGGCGATCACCATGGAGACCTTCCGGCAAGGCAGGATCACGCCCGGGGACATCACCATCCGCCGCGAAACCCTTGTGGCACAGGCCGCGTTGGCCGAGGCGGAGGGGTATCCCCAGCTGGCGCGCAATTTCCGCCGTGCGGCCGAACTGACGCAGGTGCCCAACGATGTGCTGATTGAGACCTACGACCGGTTGCGGCCTCACCGGGCGACCTATTACGAACTGATCGCGCTGGCTCAGGAATTTGCCGCCCGCTATGATGCGCCGGAGACCGGAGAGTACATCCGCCAGGCGGCGGAAGCCTATCGCGCCAAGGGCTTGCTGGCCGTCCGCGACGGCGGCGACGACTGACGGGGCGATACGGTCCGCTACCTCGGCCGGACCATCGCCAGCACGGTATCGATGATCGCTGCCCGGCGCGCCATGCAGGCGGCCGCCTCTGCCATGTCGTGATGCAGCACCTCGCGGATCGTCGCGCGGTTCGAAACATTGTAGAAGGCCAGCGCGCTCAACGTCAGGAAGATGTCGAGCGGGTCAAGCCCGGCCCGGAACACGCCGGAAGCGACGCCGCGCCCGTAAAGATCACGCACCCGCGCCAGCGCCGTCAGGTTCAGATCATGGATCTTGGCCGAGCGCCTGAGATGCTGGGCGTCGTGGATGTTCTCGACCATCACGAGACGGACGAAATCGGGATGGGCCGTGTGATAGTCGACGCTCGCCCCGACAAGCCGCGCCAGCGCCTCATCGGCGGGCAGGGCGTCAAGGCTCAGGCCCGTTTCGAACGTGCGGATCGACTGATACGCTTCTTCGAGAACGGCGACATACAGCCGCTGCTTGTCGCCGAAGTAATAGTAGATCATCCGCTTGGAGGTTGAGGTCAGCGCCGCGATCTCGTCGACCCGCGCGCCGCTCAGTCCCTTGCGGGCGAATTCGCTGCGCGCGACGTCAAGGATGTTGCGCCGGACCCCGTCAGGGTCTCGCGTCCACCCGGTCCGTCGCGGCACGCGCCTCGCCTTGCGCCGTTGCGCCTCTGCCATCCTGCCCCCCCCCACGGTCCGATCGCGTTGCGGCAAAATGTACGGAAACGTTCAAAGCCTGCAAACCGAAATGCGGTGTGCTGCCGGCAAAGTGATCGCGAGGGGACGGTGGTACTACGTGCCCTGCGCGGCCAGTGTGGCGCGCGCGCCGCTTGCATACAGCCTGGCCAGCGCCGGAGCCACCGCGTCGAACAG
>CALCZO010000182.1 GCA_937903315.1 uncultured Alphaproteobacteria bacterium | reverse complement strand
GTTTGCGACCTATCACGGCAACGAAATGAAAAAATGGGATGCCGTGATCAAGGCAGCGAAGGTCGAGGCGCAGTAGCGGCAGGATCGGCAAGGGGCCGGGCGCGTGGGTGCGCCCGGCCACTCGGCCGGTATCAGGCGGCCTTGCTGTTCTTCATCATCGTCACGAACCGGTCGAACAGGTAATGACTGTCGCGGGGGCCGGGCGAGGCTTCCGGGTGATGCTGGACCGAAAACGCCGGCCGGTCCTTGAGCTTCAGGCCGCAGTTCGAGCCATCGAACAGCGAGACATGGGTTTCCTCGGCGTTGGCCGGCAGGGTGTTCGGGTCGACCGCGAAGCCGTGGTTCATCGACACGATCTCGACCTTGCCGGTCGCGTGCTCCTTGACCGGATGGTTGGCGCCGTGATGGCCCTGCGGCATCTTCATCGTCTTCGCCCCGAGCGCCAGCGCCAGCATCTGATGGCCGAGACAGATGCCGAAGGTCGGCACCCGGGCATCGAGCAGGGCCTTGATCACGGGGACCGAATAGGCGCCCGTCGCGGCCGGGTCGCCCGGTCCGTTGGCGAGGAACACGCCGTCCGGCTTCATGGCGAGGATGTCGTCGGCCCCGAGCGTCGGCGGGACAACCGTCACCTTGCAGCCGCGATCGGCCAGCAGGCGCAGGATGTTGCGCTTGACGCCGTAATCGATGGCGATGACGTTGAACGACGGGGCGTCCTGCCGGCCATAGCCGCGGCCCCACAGCCAGTCGGTCTCGTCCCAGCCGTAGCGCTGCGTCGAGGCGACGGCCGGCACGAGGTCCTGCCCGTCCATCGAAGGGACGGCGGCGGCGCGGGCTTTCAGCCCGGCAAGATCGAACCGGCCTTCCGGATCATGCGCGATGATCGCGTTTGCCATGCCGTTGTCGCGGATCAGTGCGGTCAGCGCGCGGGTATCGACACCGGAGATCGCAACGATGCCGCGCGCTTTCAGCCACGCATCGAAATGCCGGCTGGACCGATAATTCGACGGGTTGGTGATCGGCGATTGCAGGACGGCACCGCGCACGCCGGAGCTCGCCGCCATGTTGACGGTCTCGACATCCTCGTCGTTGACGCCGACATTGCCGATATGCGGGAAGGTGAAGGTGATGATCTGGCCGGTGTAGGACGGGTCGGTCAGGATCTCCTGATAGCCGGTCATTGCGGTGTTGAAGCAGACCTCGCCTGCGGCCTCGCCGGTGGCGCCGGCGCCGAACCCCTCGATCACGGTGCCATCGGCGAGCACCAGAACGGCGGTTGCCCGGGGTTCGACCCAGCCCTCGGCGGGTTTTGCTTGATACGATGCCATCGGTTCAGCTACTCCAGCGCGCGACAGGGTCGGCAGGGCAAGATGCCACGCCGCCTGTCCGGTCGAATGTCTCTAAAGACAGGCGACTTAGGCGCTGGCGTGGCAAAGGTCAACGAAGCTGATCGCCCGGCAACAGGTTTTTGACAGAAAGGTCCCATCCCATGCGCAGCCAGTTCACGGAAAAGATGAAAGAGGCGATGAAGGCCGGCGACAAGCCGCGGCTGTCGGCCATCCGCCTGATCATGGCCGCGCTGAAGGACAAGGACATCGAGGCGCGCGGTGCCGGTCGCGGCGAGGCCAGCCCCGAGGAGATCCTCGGCATGCTGCAGAAGATGATCAAGCAGCGCCAGGAATCGGCAGAGGTTTACGACAAGGGCGGCCGGCCGGAACTTGCCGCCGGCGAGCGGGCGGAAATCGCCGTCATCGCCTCGTTCATGCCGGCTCAGATGGACGATGACGAGGTCAAGGCCGCGATTGCCGCCGCGATCGTGGCGACAGGTGCAGCCTCGATGAAGGACATGGGCAAGGTGGTTGCCGAACTGCGCGGCAAGTTCGCCGGGCGGATGGATTTCGGCAAGGCCAGCGGGCTGGTCAAGGCCGCGCTCGGGGGCAATTGAGCGCGATTTTAATCTCCCGGTGACGTTGAGGGAGGAAAACAGGCGCCGGTTGTAACCAGTCTCAGACCTTTTTAGGAACCGTCGTGCAGTCTGTGCCTCGCTTTTGAGTGCAGGGGCGGGGCATGGCGGTCAAGAATTCGGAACTGAGATCATTTGCGCAAGGGGCGCAGGCCGGTGGCGGCTTTTCGCTGCTGTGGCTGATCGCACCGTTGCTGATCCTTGTTCCGGTCGGCGCGTACTATGTCTGGTCGACCCAGCCGGATCTCGTCGCACGATACAGTGCCATGTTCAGCAAGAGCACCTCGGCCACTGCGACCAGAAGTGTTGCTGCCGGCGCGGTGGCCGGTGTGGCGCAGGCCAAGCCCGGTGTTGTGCCGCCTGTTGCCGCTCCAGCGCCGAAGGTTGACATGCAGGCTGCCAATGCGGCGCTTGCACGAGGACTCAATCTGGCCACCAAGGACCAGTCGCTGACGTTCATGCTGTCGGCGAGCGACTATTCGGACTCGATTTCAGGGGCCTCCGATGCGCGCGGAAAGCCGAAAAAGGTGATCAGCCCCAACGATGTCTTCGGCTACTGCGTCCAGCAGGTCGAAGGGTTGGTGCGCTCACGCGTCCCTGCGGGCAAGAAGTTCGATGCCGGCGCCGGCATGATCATGACCAGCGAAATCCTGCTCTGCGGTCTCAAACGCGGCGGCGACAAGCTGTGTGCCAAGGACCAGAAGGTCAATCTCGCCCGGCAGATAACGTTCTACCTCGACCTGCGCGAGGGCGCGCTGGCGGCGCTTTCCAGCGACAAACCCGCCCAGATGCTGGCCCGGGCCGCGCTGGAATCCGGAACCCATCAGGACATCCGCACCGAGCTGCGCAAGCTGGCCAGCCGCGGCGTGATCACGGCGGGCGATTTCGGCCTGTTTACCCCCAGCTACATCGGCGAGACGATCGGCGATTTCAAGTCGGTTGCCAGCGTCTGCAAGGGCTGAGACGGACAAGACCGCCTTCGCAGGGTGCAATCGCGCGCTTGTCGGTGTAAGAGGAGGCATGCGCTATCCGCCCTCGCTCCTTGATGAAATCCGCCAGCGCCTGCCGGTTTCGGTCGTTGTCGGCCGTCGGGTCAAGCTAACGCGCGCCGGGCGCGAATGGAAGGGGCTGTCCCCGTTCAACCAGGAAAAAACGCCGTCGTTCTTCGTCAACGACCAGAAGGGTTCGTTCTTCGATTTTTCCTCGGGGCGCAATGGCGACATCTTCAAGTTCGTGATGGAAACCGAGGGCGTTTCGTTCCCCGAGGCCGTGGAGCGGCTGGCCAATGAGGCTGGCGTGCCGTTGCCCAAGCTCGACGCCGAGGCCGGGCGAATCGAGGAGCAGCGCAAGGGGCTTGGCGAGGCAATGGAACTGGCGGCGCAATATTTCGAGCGCCAGCTTGAGGAGATGGCGGGCCGCACCGCGCGCGAGTATCTCAAGGGACGCGACCTGCCGCGCGACGTGCAGAAGAGCTTCCGCATCGGCTATGCGCCTGCGGACCGGCATGGGTTGCGCGATCATCTCGCCGGCAAGGGCGTCAGCGTCGAGACGATGGTCGAGGCCGGCCTGCTGGTCGCCGGCAACGATATTCCGGTGCCTTACGACCGGTTCCGCGACCGGATCATCTTCCCGATCGCCGATGCGCGCGGCCGGGTGATCGCGTTCGGTGGCCGGGCGATGCAGAAGGACGCACAGGCCAAGTATCTCAACAGCCCCGAGACGCCGCTGTTCCACAAGGGAGCAACGCTCTACAACATCGACAAGGCCCGCCGCGCAGCCCACGACAAGGGCCAGTTGATCGCCGTCGAGGGCTACATCGACGTCATCGCGATGACGCGGGCGGGAATGGCGGAGACGGTGGCGCCGCTCGGCACGGCGCTGACCGAAGAGCAGCTCGCCATGATGTGGCGGATGACCGACGAGCCGATCCTGTGCTTCGACGGCGACAAGGCCGGCATCAAGGCGGCGTGGCGCGCCATCGATGTGGCCCTGCCGCATCTGGAGGCCGGACGCAGCCTGCGCTTTGCCTTCCTGCCCGGCGGGCAGGACCCGGATGAGATGCTGCGTGCCGCCGGGCCTGACGCGCTGGCAGACGTGATCCGGTCGCCGCGGGTGTTCGTCGATGTGCTGTTCCAGCGGGAAGTGGACCGCGAACCGATCGATACCCCCGAACGACGGGCCGATCTCGAAAAGCGCCTGCGCGAGTGCATCGGCCAGATCAAGGACGAGAGCGTGCGCCGGCATTACCGCGATGCCATCGGCGAGCGGCTCGGCGCCTTGTTCCAGCCGCAGCGCCAGCGGCAGGCGGGCGGGCGAGGCGCGCCGCAACCCGGCGGCCCGCGCCGGACAGGTCGGTTCGCGCCCGCGCCGCCAACGCCGAAATCGCCGGTGCTTGTCTCCTCGCGGCTGGCGCAGACCGCGCTGTTCCGTGGCGGGGCGGCCCTGCACCCACGTGAGGTTGCGCTGGTGCTTGCCGCCATCAACCATCCGGTCATCGTCAATGAGGAGGCCGAGGTGCTGGCCGGGCTGGAGCTGGGACACCGGGCGCTTGTCGCGCTGCGCGCCGGCCTGCTCGATTGCGCCGGCAACGGGGCCGCTCCCGATGGTGCTGCCGTTCGCCAGGCGCTGGCGGCGCGCGGCCTGGCTGGGGACATCGCCCTCGCCGAGGCGCATCTGTCCGCCGGCAATGGCTGGGTCAGCGCCGAGAGCGGCGAGGCGGATGTGCTCGGGTGCTGGCGTGATGCCGCAACCTTGCATATCCGCGAAACGACCCTACCTAAAGAAATGCGGGAAATCGGTGAAAAAGTTGCCCGTGACAGCGATGAACAGGCGCTTGGCGAACTCAATGGGCTTGTGCAGCGGCGGGAAGTGCTCTAGCAGCCAATACAGCGGCCGGACGCTGTCCGGAGTCCGCGCCAATTTTCTATGCGCAGTCTTCTGCCAGTCATCACAGCGCCCGTCCCGCGAGGGGCGGCTTCTGTATGGATAAAGAATCGTTAAGCCGTTGCCAGATATGCCAGATGGCAGAGTGAGCGGCGCTTGTGAAGGCGGGTCCCATGGTCGGACACGCCAGGCAGGACAGAACGGACGGGATCGGTAGCGATGGCCAAACAGCCGGCGAAAAAGGATGAGGCACAGGCTCAGGGTGGCGATGCCACCGACAGCCCGCTGCTCGATCTCAGCGATGCCGCCGTCAAGCGGCTGATCAAGCTCGCCAAGAAGCGCGGCTACGTCACGATCGATGAGATCAACGGGCTGATGCCGTCGGAGGAAGTGACCTCCGAGCAGATCGAGGACATCCTGGCGATGTTCAACGAGATGGGCGTCAACGTCGTCGAGAAGGAAGAGGCTGACGACGGCGAGGGCGGCGACGGCGAGGACGATGCCGACGAGCCCGATGCCGCCGAATCCGGCGCCAAGCTGCCGGTCAAGGCCGAAGCCCGCGAGCCGGTCGATCGCACCGACGACCCCGTGCGGATGTATCTGCGCGAGATGGGCTCGGTCGAACTGCTGTCGCGCGAGGGCG
>CALCZO010000181.1 GCA_937903315.1 uncultured Alphaproteobacteria bacterium | reverse complement strand
ATGTTCATCAAGCATGTCATCGCCACCGAGGGCGGCGCCGACAAGCTGAAGGGCAAGAAGATCGGCCTGCTGCATCTCGATGCGCCCTATGGCAAGGAGCCCATTCCCTTCCTTGAATCGATGGCCAAGGAATACGGCTTCGAGCTGAAGCTGTATCCGGTTCCGGCCAACAAGATGCAGGATCAGTCCTCGCAGTGGCTGGCGATCCGCCGCGACCGGACCGACTGGATCTACAACCAGGGCTGGGGCGCGATGAACCCGACGGCGGTCAAGGAAGCGGTCAAGAACGGCTTCAGGATGGACCGGTTCGTCAACGTCTGGTGGGCGTCGGGCGATGACGATGCGCGCGCGGGCGAAGCGGGCGCCAAGGGCCTGAAGGGTCTGACCTTCCACGGCGCGTCGGCCGGCTTCCCGGTGATCAACGAGATCAAGAAGCACGTCGTCGACAAGGGCCTGTCGAAGTCCGACAAGTCGAAGGTCGGCGAGCACATCTACAACCGCGGCGTCTACAATTCGATGCTGATCGCCGAGGCAATCCGCACCGCGCAGACGATCACCGGCAAGAAGCAGGTGACCGGCGAGGATGTCCGTCGCGGGCTCGAAAGCCTCAACATCACCGACGCGCGCCTCAAGGAACTGGGCATGGAAGGCTTTGCCGCTCCGGTCAAGCTGAGCTGCGCCGACCACTCGGGCCATAACAAAGCGTTCATCGTCCAGTGGGACGGCATGAAGTGGGTCAAGGCGTCGGACTGGATCAGCCCCGATGCCTCGAAGGTCAAGCCGCTGCTGCAGGAGGCCGCTGCCGACTATGCCAGCAAGAACAACTGGCCGGCCCGCACCGAAGCCTGCGACGCCAAGTAAGGCCTGAACGTTCCATCCGGGGGGATCCGTCCCCCCGGATGCCTGTCCGAGTGGCAGGCTCCCCCCGTCAGATCGCCGTTTCGAAAGGTCCAGCGATGGCCGCCACCGCCGAGGCAACACAGCCTGCCGCCGACGTCATCCTGTCGGTCAACAACATTGAAGTGATCTACGATCACGTCATTCTGGTGCTCAAGGGCGTCTCGCTCACGGTGCCGAAGGGCGGGATCGTGGCCCTGCTGGGGGCCAACGGCGCCGGCAAGACGACGACGCTGAAGGCGGTGTCGAACCTGCTGCGCGCCGAGCGTGGCGATGTCACCAAGGGCACGATCATCTTCGACGGTCAGCGGATCGACCAACTGACTCCGAACGATCTGGTCCGGCGCGGCTGTATTCAGGTGATGGAGGGCCGCCATTGCTTCGGCCACCTGACCATCGAGGAAAACCTGCTGACCGGCGCGTTCACGCGGCGCGACGGCAACCGCGCGATCAAGGACGATCTCGAAAAGGTCTACAACTACTTTCCCCGGCTGCGCCAGCGGCAGAAGTCGATGGCCGGCTACACATCGGGCGGCGAGCAGCAGATGTGCGCCATCGGGCGCGCGCTGATGAGCCGGCCGAAGATGATCCTGCTCGATGAGCCGTCGATGGGACTGGCGCCGCAGGTCGTCGAGGAGATTTTCGAGATCGTCAAGGATCTGAACGCCAAGGAAGGCGTGTCGTTCCTGCTGGCCGAACAGAACACCAATCAGGCGCTGAAATATGCCACATACGGCTACATCATGGAGACCGGTCGCGTGGTGATGGATGGCGAGGCCAAGGCGCTGCGCGAGAACGAGGACGTCAAGGAATTCTACCTCGGCGTCGGCGAGGGGACCCGTAAGTCGTTCCGTGATGTCAAGAGCTACAAGCGCCGCAAGCGCTGGCTGGCCTGAAGGCGGAGGGATCATGGCTCTCTTCTATGACCGCCTCGAGGTCCGCCCGCCGGAAGTTCGCGAAAAGGCCCTTTTCCGTGACCTCCGGGCGCTGCTGACTGCGGCTGCGCCAAAGGCGCCGTCGCTGAAGAAGCAATTGCGCGGGATCGATATCGCACGGCTGAAATCGCGCGACGATCTGGTCGCCATTCCGGTGATCCGCAAGGGCGAGATCAAGGCGATGCAGCAGGCGCTGCCGCCGTTCGCCGGCCTGTCGCCGACGCGGCGCGGCGGGCTGATGCGGGTGCTGGTTTCGCCGGGTCCGATCTTTGAACCCGAGGGCACCGGTCATGACTGGTGGGGTGCGGCGCGGGCATTTTTTGCCGCCGGGTTCCGCAAGGGCGATCTGGTCCACAACTGCTTTTCGTACCATCTGACGCCGGGCGGACACATCATGGAATCGGGCGCGCGCGCGCTCGGCTGTCCGGTGATCCCCGGTGGTGTCGGCAACACCGAGCAGCAGCTCGAGGCGATCGGCTTTCTCAAGCCCGATGGCTATGCCGGTACACCCGATTTTCTCAAGATGCTGCTCGACAAGGGCGCCGAGGCGGGGGTCGATTGCGCGTCGATCCGCAAGGCGCTCGTGTCCGGCGCAGCCTTCCCGGCCTCGCTTCAAAAGGATATTGCCGCACGCGGCGTCGAGGCCTTTCAGGCGTTTGCCACCGCCGAACTCGGTGTCGTCGCGTTTGAAACGCCGGCGCGGGCCGGCATGGTGGTCAACGAGGGGCTGATCGTCGAGATTCTCAAGCCCGGCACCGGCGAACCGGTGGCGGCGGGCGAGATCGGCGAGATCGTGGTGACAAGGCTGAACGCGGACTATCCGCTGCTGCGCTTCGGCACCGGCGACATGACCCGGGTGCTGGAGGGCACCAGCCCGTGCGGACGCACCAACATGCGGATTGCCGGCTGGCTCGGCCGGGCCGACCAGACCACCAAGGTCAAGGGCATGTTCGTCCATCCCGGTCAGGTGGCCGAGGTCGGCAAGCGACACCCGGAACTCGGGCGGCTCAGGCTGGTGGTCAGCCGCGCCGGCGAACAGGATGCGATGACGCTGCGTGCCGAAAGCACGGTTGCGGATGCCGGCCTCGTCGCGGCGGTTGCCGCGAGCCTGCAGGCGGTGACCAAGCTCAAGGGCGCGGTCGAGATCGTCGCGCCCGGCACGCTGGCACAGGATGGCAAGGTCATCGCCGACGAGCGGCCCGTCTGACGGGCGCTCGCCGCGCGTCGACTTGTCATTTCAGCAGGGTGCGGGCGCCGCCGGCATCAATCAGGAACACCTGCCTGCCATTGCGTACGACCTTGTCGCACCGCGTCTCGCCGGTCGAAAAGGTGATGCAGACCGAGCGGTTGGTCGCGCGCCATTTGCCGGTGAACAGGCCGGAAAAATTATAGCTCTTGTCCTTGGCGAACGAGGCGACGCCGCCGCCGATCACAAATTGCTTGCCCGAGACGAGGTTGGCAATCGCGCTGTTGTTGAGCGGCACGTCGGCGGCAAATGCTGGGCCAGCCATCATGGCCAGTACGAGGGCTGGTGCTGTGCGCAGGGTCATCGAATCCTCCGGGATAGACGGGGGGCGATGGGCGCCCCAGCCGTGTGTGCCACCGGAAACAAGCAAGAACCGCGCAGAATCCAGCGCTGCCCAAACGGCTGGAAAAAGCCGCTATTGCGCGACGATCCGCCCCTCGACCCTTGTCTCGACCCTGCCAATCTGGCGGATGTATGCCATCACGACATTCGCCATCAGCGTGCCGTCGGTCTTGCCGATCAGCGTGCGCCCACGCGCCAGCGCCGTGTAACCGTCGCCGCCACCGAACATGAAATCGTTGGAGGCGACCTTGTATTTCGCCGCCGGATCGAGCGGCTTGCCGCCCGCCTCGATCGAGACGATCCGGCTGCCGGCCGGGGCGGCGCGGTTGTAGACCAGTTTCAGCCCGGAAACCTGCGGGAAGCGGCCGCCGCGCTGATCCACCTGTGACAACCCGTTTTCCAGCGCATCGCGGATGTCCTTGCCGGTGATCTCGACCATTACGGTGGCGTTGCCGAAGGGCAGCTCGCTCAGCATGTCGCGGCGGGTCAGCGTGGTGCCGGCGGGGTAGATCTTGTTGGCGCGGATGCCGCCGCCGTTGGTGATGGCGACCTCGGCCCCCGTCGATGCGCGGATCGCGTCGGCAATCAGGTTGCCCATGGCGGTTTCCTGCGACCGGACCGAGGCGGACCGGCTGTCGAGTTCAACGGCGGTGGTGCCAATCGCGACATCGAGTTCCTTGGAAAGCTCTGCCTCGTAGCGCCTGACGATCGCCAGTGCTTCGGGGTCGGGGGTCACAAGCGCCGAATCGATCGGCCGGAAGGCGGGCCGCCAGGTCACCGACCGTTTGCCGTCCTTCTCGGCGACGACGCAATACATGTCGATGGCGGTGACATACTCGCCTTCCTCGCCCGATTCGACCATCGCGGTCCGGTTGTCGTAGGAAATGCGCAGGTCATGGTCGTGACCGGTCAGCAGCACATCGACCAGGCGCGAGCGGGCAATCTCGATGTCGCGCAGGAAATCGGTGTGGGTGACAGCGACGACGATGTCGGCCCCTTCCGCCCGCAGCGCCTTGGACTGGTCACGCACGGTCTGCATCTCATCGGTGAACACAAAGCCATCGGCCGAGGACATCAGCGGGGTGTCCTTCAGCGCGACGCCGAACACGCCGACCTTGACCGGCCCCAGGGTGAACACGGCGCGATCCTGATGGCGGGCGATGACCGAGCCGTCGGCATGGCGCAGGTTGGCGGCGAAGAACGGGAATTTCGCCTGTTGCAGCCGATCGAGATAGTTCTTCTTGCCGAAATCGAACTCATGATTGCCCGGCACAAACACGTCGGGCGGCACGACGTTGAGCAATTCGACGGTGTGCGCCCCCTGATCGAAGCCGCTCATCAGCGAGGGGGAATACATGTCGCCGGCATGGGCGTAGAGCGTCGGCACGCCGTCCGACTTGGCTGCGCGGGCGATCGCCGCGAGGCGTGCAAATCCGCCACGGCCCTTCTGCTCGCTCATCTTGTAGATATCATTGACCAGCAGCAGCCGGAAGGTCGGCACGGCGCCTTGCTGCGCGGCCTGGGCGACGGCTTCCTCTGCGGAGCCTGCGACGATGGTGGCCGAGGCCAGCCCGCCAGCCACCGCGATCCTGAATGCCTCACGCCGTGATACGCCGCTCATGATCGTTCTCCTGCCTGCCGAAGGTGCATCATCCCAGAATGCGATGACGACAGGAGGATGACAAGTACGATTGCCGGTTTGGCCGGGGCTGGAAATGGCGTGGAAATGCTCTAAATAGCGGACATGATCGACAGTCCTTCGTCCCATCCTCACCGCCCGTCCAGTCACCCCGATGTGCCCTACGGCAAGATCGGCGTCCTGCTGCTCAATCTCGGCACGCCGGACGGCACCGACTACTGGTCGATGCGGCGCTATCTCAAGGAATTCCTCTCCGATACGCGCGTGATCGAGGAGCCGAGGTGGAAATGGTGGCCAATCCTCAACCTGATCATCCTGACCGTCCGCCCCGGCAAGAAGGGCAAGGACTACGCGACGATCTGGAACAACGAGAAGAACGAGGGGCCGCTCAAGACGATCACCCGTGATCAGGCCGAGAAGCTGGCGGAGCGGCTGAAGGGCCATCCCAACATCCTCGTCGACTGGGCGATGCGCTATGCCAATCCCTCGACCGAAAGCCGCATCCGCGCGCTGCAGGAACAGGGCTGCGAGCGCATCCTGCTGGTGCCGCTCTATCCGCAGTATGCCGCCGCGACCACCGCAACCGCTGCCGACGAGGCATTCCGGGCGCTGATCCGCATGCGCTGGCAGCCGGCGGTGCGCGTCGCCCCGGCCTGGCATGACGATCCGACCTATATCGATGCGCTTGCCCGCTCGGTTCGCACGCATCTGGCCGGTCTCGATTTCGAGCCCGAGGTGCTGCTGGCGACGTTCCATGGGATGCCGCAGAAATATCATCGCGCCGGCGATCCCTACCATTGCCACTGCATGAAGACCGGGCGTCTGCTGCGCGAGGCTTTGGGCTGGGACAAGGACCGCTATGTGATCTCGTTCCAGTCGCGGTTCGGAAACGATCCATGGCTGCAGCCCTATACCGACGAGACGGTGGAGAAGCTGGCAAAGAAGGGCATCAAGCGGCTTGCCATGGTGGCGCCGGGCTTCACGGCCGACTGCCTCGAAACGCTCGAGGAACTTGACGGCGAGAACCGCGAGATCTTCGAGCACAACGGCGGCGAGAAGTTCTCCTATATCCCGGCGCTCAACGCGTCCGAACCGGGCATGGACGTGATCGAGGCCATCGTTCGCCGCGAGCTGATGGGCTGGATCTGAGCCCGCCGTCGGCTTGTCATTGCCGGGCGGGAGAGTCACCTTGGCGCGGCGCGGCATCGGGCCGATTCGCGATGAGGGAGAGATGCCATGTACATCGAAGGCGGCAGTGTCTTTGCGATAGCCCTGTTCATCTTTGTCATCATCACGCTGATGGCCGGCATCCGGCAGGTGCCGCAGGGGATGAACTACACGGTCGAGCGGTTCCGCCGCTACAACCGGACGCTGACGCCGGGCCTCGGCCTCGTCATCCCGTATATCGAGACCGTCGGCCACAAGGTGGTGATGATGGAGCAGGTGCTCGATGTGCCGACGCAGGAGGTCATCACCAAGGACAACGCCAACGTCACCGCCGATGGGGTGGTGTTCTTCCAGGTGCTGGATGCGGCCCGTGCCTCGTATGAGGTCTATAACCTGCATCATGCGCTGCTGAACCTGACGACGACCAATATCCGCACGGTGATGGGGTCAATGGACCTCGACCAGTTGCTGTCGCACCGCGACGAGATCAACACCCGGCTGCTCGGGGTGGTCGATGCGGCGGCCTCGCCATGGGGCATCAAGATCACCCGCATCGAGATCAAGGACATCGTGCCGCCGGCCAATCTGGTCGAGGCGATGGGCCGGCAGATGAAGGCCGAGCGCGAGAAGCGCGCCAACATCCT
>CALCZO010000180.1 GCA_937903315.1 uncultured Alphaproteobacteria bacterium | reverse complement strand
TCGCGGCCCTGCGGCAGGACAATGCGGCGGGCGTGGAGATGCAGCCTGCGCGCTGCCGCCCGCGCCCGGTCGCCGCCGTAGATCGGATCGCCGGCGATCGGCCAGCCCATCGCGGCGGCGTGGACGCGCAGCTGATGCGTCCGTCCGGTGCGCGGAAACAGCGCCACCAGAGCCAGACCGTCGCCCGCCAGCATGACGCGGAAGTCAGTCACCGCCTGCTCGGCGGCGGGGTCGTCCCCGGTTGTCGTTTTCATGATCCAGCTGCGCTTATCATGCGAGCGGCGGGCGAGCGCAAGATCGATGGTACCCTCCGCCGGGGGATCGCCGACCACCACCGCCCAATAGGTTTTTTCCACCACGCCGCGCTGGAACAGCTTGCCCAGCCGGGCAAGCGCCTCGCGGCTGCGGCCGAGCACGAGACAGCCGGAGGTGTCCTTGTCGAGCCGATGGGCCAGCGCCGGCGCGCGATCGAGCCCGAAGGCCAGCGCACCGAAGGCCCGATCCAGCCCCTCGTCGCGCCCCGAACCCGCATGGACGGCGATGCCCGCCGGCTTGTTGAGCACGATCAGGTCATCATCGCGGTAGAGAACGGCGTCGGTGATTTCAAACGGGGGCATGAGGCTTTCCGGCTGGCGCAGGCTGGCTCCTTAGCCTACATTCGCCCGCAAAAGCGAGCAGAACCGGGACATCGCCCGATGGACAGCATCGACAACACCCCTGACGACGACAGGCGCCGCCTGTCCCCGGCCGCCGAACGCGCGCTCGCCGAAGCCGCGCAGCGGCGCGAATCGCTCGATGCGCGCGAGGCCGAACTGAAACGCAAACGCGAGATCAACGGCCGCGGCGGGCTCGATCCGGTCCGCTATGAGGACTGGGAAAACAAGGGCATCGCCAGCGATTTCTGACCGGTCGCGACACGGCACAGCTTTCTTTCGCCCTGCCGCAGCGTCAGGCTGATCACTCTTTGTTCGCAATCTGCTTGGTACGCTTCCGCTGACCTGTCGTCGCGGAGCCGACCATGCGCCTGCCTGAACTGCTGAGTGTCATCACGCTGCTGGCGCTGGCCGGCAGCGCCGGCCTGCCCGGCGCCCGCCCGGCGGCGGAAGGACCTGCCGCACCCCCAGCAGCCACCCCCGACGCTGCGGCGCGCGGCACGCGGTTCCCCGGCCCGTTCCCGGCCCGCATCCTCGCCGTGATCGACGGCGACACGGTGGAGGCGCGCATCACCATCTGGCCGGATCACGACATCGTCACGCGCGTCCGGCTGGCTGGCATCGATGCGGCGGAAATGAGCGCGACCTGCGCCGAGGAACGCGACATGGCGATCCTGTCACGCGATGCGCTGGCCGGGATGCTGAAAGAGGTCGCCGTGAGGGTCGCCGATGTCCGGCGCGACAAATATGCCGGGCGCGTGGTCGCCCGGCTGATCGATGGTGACGGTGCCGACATCGGCGCGCGGATGCTCACCGCCGGCTACGCCATCGCCTATGACGGCGGGCGGCGTCAGCCGTGGTGCGCGCCGACGGTTACTGCACGCAGGTGACCGTCGCCCCGACGCTGACGCGCTCATAGAGATCGACGATGTCATGGTTGAACATGCGGATGCAGCCGTAGGAGGCCGGGCGGCCAATGGAACCGGGCGCATTGGTGCCGTGAATGGCGTATTCGCCCGGCGCCAGCGTGATCGCCCGCTCGCCCATCGGGTTGGCCGGTGTGCCGCCGGGGATGACATCGGGAAGGCGCGGATTGTCGCGGCGCACTTCGGCCGGCGGGCTCCAGGCCGGGCGGACGTATTTGCCATCGATCATCCGCGTGCCGAACCACTGCTTGCCGACGCGGCCGACCGCAACCGGATAGGTCAGGCCCGTCCCATCGCCGAGCGACAGATAGAGCCGACGCTGGCGGGTGGACACGAGGATCGAGCCGGCAGGAATACCGGCCGGCATCATCACACGGGTACGAGCATGCGCACCGGTGGCAAGGCCAACAGCCGGCAGGGCCAGAAGGCCGGCCACCAGCGAACGACGCGACAGAAGATCAGACATGACGCAACACCCGAAAACCGCAACAAGGGGACGAAAACGCTGCCAGTCTGGCTATCATGCCACTTGCGAAAACATGAATCAAATGGCGCAAAATCCGCTTAACCTTACGAAATCGTGAAGGCGGAGGCCTGTTCCGACCCGGGCGATTTGACGCATCTCAAGGCCCGGGCCCCCGATTTGCGGCATTGGCAGCAGCGAGGGGACTGAACGATGACGATAACGCCTGATCTGATCCGCGCCTATGCCGCGCCGGTTCCGCGCTACACCAGCTACCCGACCGCGCCGCATTTCGGCCCGTCCGTCACGCCGGAGGTCTATGCACGCTGGCTGAGCGACCTTCCGCCCGACAGCCGGCTGTCGCTCTACATGCATGTGCCGTTCTGCGATACCCTGTGCTGGTTCTGCGGCTGCAACACCAAGATCACGCAGAAATATGCGCCGGTCGGCGCCTATCTCGATGCGCTGACCCGGGAAATCGCCACGATCGGCACGCTGGTTCCGTCGGATGCGCGGGTCAGCCACATCCATTGGGGCGGCGGCTCGCCAACGATGCTGGCGCCCGAGGACATTACCCGGCTGGCCGGTGCCGCACGGGAGCATTTCCGTCTTGCCGACGATTGTGATTTTGCCATCGAGGTTGATCCGCGCGGGCTGGATGCCGCCCGGATCGATGCTCTGGCCGCTGCCGGGCTGACACGGGTGTCGATCGGCGTGCAGGATTTCGATCCCGTCGTGCAGAAGGCGATCAACCGGATGCAGGGCTATGAGGAGACGCGCGCAGTGGTTGACGCATTCCGCGCCCGCGGCGTGCGCTCGCTCAACATCGACGCGCTGTACGGCCTGCCATTCCAGACTGCTGCACGGCTGAAGGACACGCTGCGTCAGGTGATGCTGATGCGGCCCGACCGCATCGCCCTGTTCGGTTACGCCCACGTGCCGTGGATGAAGCGCCATATGTCGATGATCGACGAAGCCGCCCTGCCCGGCATCGACGAACGCTACGATCAGGCCGAGATGGCCGCCGCCTTCCTCGTCGCCGAAGGCTACGAGCGGATCGGTATCGACCATTTCGCGCTGCCAACCGATTCGATGGCCAAGGCGACCCGCGAAGGCACGATCCGCCGCAATTTCCAGGGCTATACCGTCGATCCGGCCGATGCGCTGATCGGGCTCGGCGCCTCGTCGATCGGTGCCTTCCCGCAAGGCTATGTCCAGAACCAGACCGCCACCGCCCGCTACATCGCGATGGTCGAGACAGGTGCCGTTGCGGCGGAAAAGGGTGTGATCCTGACCGAGGACGACCGCATCCGCCGCGCGGTGATCGAACGGCTGATGTGCACGCTGGCCTTCTCTCGCCGGCATGTCACCGGCCTGAGCGCCCGTGCCGATCTCATCGCGCCGATCCTCGATGAGGCAGACGCCATCCTCGGCGAGGACCATCACGGCTTTGTCGTGCCCACCGCCGACGGGTTTGCCGTCACCGAACAGGGCCGTCCGTTCCTGCGCACGTTTGCGGCGCGGTTCGATGCCTACCTGCCCAGGCGCACCGCCCGCCATTCGCTGGCGGTGTAACCGCCGTCAGCCGCGCATCATCCATCGTGCAAGTTCGGCCCGCAGCGCCTCGTCGATCGGCGCGGCCCGCCGCGTTTCGAGATTGAGCAGGCACAGGGTCGAGACCGCCTCGGCCCGCGCGACGCCGTCGGCGAACACCGCCTGACGCAGGCGGAACGACGATCCGCCGACATGCTCGACGCCGGACGGCGCCAGCGCCCGGCCCGGCCAGCGCATTTCCTTCAGGTAGTCGATCTCGAACCGGACGAGCGCGATCGAGATATGCCCCGGCACGGTGCAGCCGGAGAACAGGCTCGTCCGGCTTGTTTCCATGAACGAGCCATAGGCGCTGTTGTTGACATGGCCGAGCATGTCCATGTCGGCAAAGCGCAGGTCATGCTCGGTCACGAACGGATAGGCGTCGAGCGGTTTGGGCGGGGCGCGCATCTGAGATCACCTCGGGCTGGCAGTGTGCCGTTTCATGCTACGGCCCGGGCGCCGAGGGCAAGCCGGAAACGACAACGGCCGGCGCATGGCGGCGCCGGCCGTCCGTTCGATGGTGCGAAGGGATCAGCCCTTCTTGTTCTGCCGGTT
>CALCZO010000179.1 GCA_937903315.1 uncultured Alphaproteobacteria bacterium | reverse complement strand
CGCCCTTCCAGATCGAGAAGTGGCAGTGCATGCCCGAGCCGTTGTCGCCGTAGACCGGCTTCGGCATGAACGTGGCGGTCTTGCCATAGCTCTGCGCGACGTTGTGGATGCAGTACTTGTAGATCTGCATCTGGTCGGCCATCGAGGTCAGCGGGGCGAACTTCATGCCCAGCTCATGCTGCGCGGACGCCACCTCGTGATGGTGCTTCTCGACGGTGACGCCCATGGCCGCCATCGCCGCCAGCATCTCGCCGCGCATGTCCTGCGCCGAATCCAGCGGCGGAACCGGGAAGTAGCCGCCCTTGATCGGAACGCGGTGGCCCATGTTGCCGCCCTCGTAATCGGTCATGCCGTTGATCGGCAGTTCCGAATGGTCGAGCTTGAACGCAACCTGATAGGTGTCGGCGGTGAACTTGACGTCGTCGAAGATGAAGAACTCAGCTTCCGGGCCGACATAGATCGTGTCGCCCACGCCGGTCGACTTGACGAAATCCTCGGTGCGCTTGGCGATGCCGCGCGGATCGCGGGCATAGGGCTGCTCGGTGGTCGGCTCGAGAATGTCGCAGTTGATGTTCAGCGTCGCGGCCGCGAAGAACGGATCGAGCGTCGCCGACGAGAAATCGGGCTTCAGCAGCATGTCCGACTCGTTGATCGCCTTCCAGCCGGCGATGGACGAGCCGTCGAACATCACGCCATCATCGAGCAGCTCCTCGTCGACCAGGGTGACATCGTAGGTCAGGTGCTGCCACTTGCCGCGCGGGTCGGTGAAGCGGAAATCGACATACTTGACGTCGTTGTCCTTGATGAATTTCAGCACGTCCTTGCTGGTCTTCATGACCGGGAGTCCTTTTGGTTAGACATGAGAGATGTGACGGAAGCCGCCACGTTAGACATCGACCTGTTGGTTCGGGTGATGGATCAGATCGCGTCCGCGCCGGTCTCGCCGGTGCGAATGCGGATCACCTCCTCAACGGGGGATACAAAAATCTTGCCATCGCCGATCCGCCCGGTCTGGGCAGCATTCTTGATGGCCTCGACGGCCTTTTCGACCATCTGGTCGGAGATGACGATCTCGAGCTTCACCTTGGGCAGGAAATCGACGACATATTCGGCGCCGCGATACAGTTCCGTATGGCCCTTCTGGCGGCCGAAGCCCTTGGCCTCGATCACGGTGATGCCCTGTACGCCGACTTCCTGAAGGGCCTCCTTCACTTCGTCCAGCTTGAACGGCTTGATGATGGCTTCGATCTTTTTCATCTCGATTCAGGTCCCGGTCTGGTAAAGGATCGGCAAATACAGTTCAGCCGGCATCAACACCCCGGCGCGGTTTCCGTCAAGCACGCACCGTGCCAAACGTTAATGTCTGTGTGGGGAACACGATCTCCGCCTGCGTGCCCTTGAATTGCGGTGCATTCCGGGATCGACTGCTCCCGCCGTCTGTCGCCATCTGCATAAAAAATAGTCATGCTGGTTAAAATGAATGCAAATTGAGCAGACTGCTTGCGCTTTGATCACCGTTGCCCAAATGCGCGCCGCCGGCGCGCCGGGGGCCGCCCTGATGGAACGGGCGGGGCGCGGCATCGCCGATGCGGTTGTTACGCGCCATCCGGCCCGGGCCAGCGTCGCGGTGCTGTGCGGACCGGGCAACAACGGCGGCGACGGCTTTGTCGTCGCGCGGGTGCTGGCGGACCGGGGCTATGACGTGTCGGTCTATGGGCTGGTGCCGACGGCCCGGTTGACAGGCGATGCTGCGGCCATGGCGGCGCGCTGGCGCGGGCCAGTGCATCCGCCGCGCCGGTTTGTCGAGACCGGGGCCGCGCCGATCATCATCTGCGCGCTGTTCGGGACCGGACTGCAACGCACGATCACCGGCGAGGCTGCGGCGATGATCGCCCATGCCAACGCGGCCAGTGGTCTGAAGGTCGCGGTTGATATCCCCAGCGGGATTCATGGCGACACCGGCGCGGTGATGGGGACGGCGTTCCGCGCCGATCTGACGGTGACGTTCCATGCCCGAAAGCCCGGTCATCTGCTCGTGCCCGGCTGTCGTCATGCCGGCGAGGTGGTCGTGGTCGATATCGGGCTCGGCGCGGAGGCGACCGACCGCGCACGGCAGGATACGGATGGGCCGGTGGTCGACACCAACGACGCGCGGGCGCTGCTCGCCGCGCTGGGCCGCGACGCGGACGGCCACAAGTACACGCGCGGCCATGCCCTCGTGCTGGCCGGCGGGCTTGAGGGCACCGGCGCGGCGCGGCTGGCGGCGCGGGCGGCGCTCAGGGCCGGGGCAGGGCTGGTGACGCTCGGCGTGCCCGGGTCCGCGCTGCTGGCCCATGCCAGCCGTGGGCCTGATGCGCTGATGCTCCGCCGCTGCACCGGGCCGGGCGGAATTGCGGACATGTTGAGCGATGCCCGGCGCAACGCGGTCGTGCTCGGCCCGGCCTATGGCGTGGACGACGAGACGCGGCGCGCGGTGCGGATCGTGCTCGAAAGCCGGCGCGCGGCAGTGCTGGATGCCGATGCCCTGACGGCGTTTGCCGGCGAGGCCGCCGAACTTGCTGTTGCCACCCGGCTCAACGGCCGCGCGGTGTTGACCCCGCATGCGGGAGAATTCGCGCGCCTGTTTGCCGGCGCAAGCTTTGTCGATCTGCCGAAGCTTCAGGCGGCCCTGGCTGCCGCTGCGATGATGGATGCCGTCATCGTCTCCAAAGGGCCGGACACGGTGATCGCCGCGCCGGACGGGCGGGCCGCCATCAACGCCAACGCGCCGCCTTGGCTCGCAACCGCCGGTTCGGGCGATGTGCTGGCTGGATTGATTACGGGATTGCTGGCGCAGGGGTTGGCCCCGTTCGATGCCGCATGCGCCGGGGTCTGGCTGCACGGCGCGGCGGGGCAGGCGGCCGGGCGCGGGCTGATCGCCGACGACCTGCCGGAGGCGGCGGGCCGGGTGCTCGGCGCGTTGGCGGGCTGAGCTACTTCGGACAGCCGAACGGCGGGAAGGTCGAGGCCATGCCCGCATTCATCGCCATCATCACCAGCGCATTGGCGACATCAAGCTCGGCCGGCGCGCGCGGGCAGACATCATGTACGCCGGTGCAGCCGGAGGCGAGGAAGGCGTCGTGCCGTTCGATGAACGCCGGCGACAGCCCTGCAACGCCGCGCCGGGCCGTCAGGTCTGCCCACGCCTGCCGGTAGCGGCTGCACTTGACGGCGGCATAATCGCTCTCCTGCGCGGCAGGCCCTGTCGCCAGCGGCATCAGGGTGATTGCGGCAACGAGGACGGACCGGATCATCCCGTCACCTCGAACCACGTGGCGACACCGGCGTCATAATGCTCGGCGATCGTCGAGCGGATCGCCCATTTGCCGGGGTTTGACGCATCGAAGGCGATGCGGGCGATCGAATTGTCCGGCATGTGCAGCGTGTCCATGAAATACGGCTCCCAGCCGTCATCGAGCGGATGCAGCAGCCGGAACACATGGCCATGGACGGTCAGAACCTGCGGCCAGGCGGTCCGGTTGACCAGCTTGAGCACCACCGGCGCGCCGCGTCTGACCGAAAACACCGGCTTGCCGGCAAAGCCGTTGGCGGCGCCATCGTTGAGCCGGAACACCGGCTGGCCGGGCGGGAACAGCCGGGCGAGATCGGCCGGCGAGGGCGTTGGAGCGCCGGGCAAGGGGCGGTCCAGCGCGCCGCTGATCGTCAGTTCGTTGCGCGCTGCGTTCTGCAGCCGGATCGATGGCGGCAGGTCGTTCATCGGCAGCGGCTGCACCGGCGGCCTCACCGGCAACGGCTCGCCCTCGGTCACGATCCGGACGACCGTGATGCCCTGACCGAGGGCGACGACAACCCGGCCCTCGGCCTTGGCCTCAGCCGGCGCGTCGAGCATCACGTCATAGCGCGAGCCGGGCAGCATCACGACCGTGCGCTTGAGCGGATCGAACGGATCGCAGGCCTGCCCGTCGAGCGCGATGACGGTCGCCTTCAGGTTCTCGAACTTCATCGGCATGATGCGGGCATTGGCAAGACTGCCGAGCCGCAGCCGGATGCGGGCATTGGGCCTGACGGTGAGGTTCTCGGTGCCCGGCCTGCCATTGACCAGCAGAAGCGAGCCGAGCCGGCCTGACCGGACCGCATCGAGTGTCGGGAATTCGGCTCCGAACCGGCCGTCAAGATCGAGCCTGATGTCATCGAGCGCCGCCGAATGGTCGAGATCGACCGCCGGCGGGTTGGGTTCCTCGACGATGAACAGGCCGCCAAGCCCGCGTTCGCGCTGGGTGGAGGCGCGGCCGGCCAGCACCGGACCGTAGAGATAGGTGCCGGCGTCCGGCGTCTCGACCGGCAGCACGCGCGTCTCGCCGGGCAGGATCGGCGTGGTCGTCAGGCCGGGCGTCCCGTCGCCGGCATTTGTCGTCCGCAACCCATGGATACGCAGCGCGGTCGGCTCATCGAGCCCGTTGCGGATGACGAGGTCGACCGGCGTGCCGCGCCGCACGCGCAGCACCGGGCCGGGCATCGTTCCGTTGACGCCGATCAGCGGCGCATCCGGCGCGCCCTCGCGGACGGGGCGGACGAGCGGGGCCAGCGCAAGCTCGATCCGCTGGCGGATGGCCGGCGCCGCCGTCTGCGCAAGCGCCGGACCGGCCAGCGGCGCGGCCAGAACGGCCAGCGCGGTGCGCCGCGTCAGCAGGGGGGAGGAAACGGCCATGGTCACATCTGCGGTCAGCGAACGGTTCATCCCGGCATCCTTAGCGGCGATTGGCAGAAACCGGCAAGAGCCGCATATTTTTGATGCAGGATGTGAAAACGATTGTTATAGGGGCGCTTCGCGTGGCGGCAGCCCGACGCGCGGCCTCAACCGTTCAGCGGGCGTGGCGGAACTGGTAGACGCACCGGATTTAGGTTCCGGCGGCGAGAGCTGTGGGGGTTCGAGTCCCTCCGCCCGCACCAGAGCCGAACGGAACCGAGAGGCCGCTCACCGGTTTGCCGCGAGGACCCCAGTTTTACCAACGATCGTTCCGGATACCGACAAAATGCAGCTCACCCAAACCCATTCCGAGGGTCTCAAGCGCCAGTTTCAGGTCAAGGTCGAGGCGGCGGAGCTTGAAACCCGCGTCAACGCCGAGATCGAGGCGATGAAGACCAAGGTGCGGATCAACGGGTTCCGTCCCGGCAAGGTGCCGACCGCCCATCTCAAGCGGCTGTACGGCAAGTCGGTGATGGCCGATGTGGTGCAGAACACCGTGACCGAGGCCAACCGCCGCATCGTCGAGGAGCACGCGCTCAAGCTGGCGATGGAGCCGCAGATCGACTTTCCGGAGGACAAGGAACTGATTGACCGGATGTTCGAGGGCAAGGCCGACCTTGCGTTCGGCGTCAATGTCGAGGTTCTGCCCAAGATCGAGATCCAGGATCATTCCGACATTTCGGTGATCCGCGAGAAGGTCCGGATCGAGGAATCCGAGGTCAACGCCGCGCTCGAGCGCATGGGATCGCAGAACCGCACCTTCGCCGACAAGGGCAAGAAGAAGGCCGAGACCGGCGACAAGGTGACGATCGATTTCGTCGGCACGCTCGACGGCGTTGCTTTCGACGGCGGCACCGCGACCGATGCCGATCTGGTGCTCGGCTCGGGCAATTTCATCCCCGGCTTCGAGGAGCAGCTCGTCGGCGTCAAGGCCGGTGACGAAAAGACCGTCAGCGTCACCTTCCCCGAGGGCTATCAGGCCGCGCATCTGGCCGGCAAGCCGGCCGAGTTTGCCGTCACCGTAAAGTCGGTTGCCGCGCCGGGCGAGGTGGTGATCGACGACGAACTGGCCAAGAAGTTCGGCATGGAGACGCTCGACGCGCTGAAGGAGGCCATCCGTGGCTCGCTGGCGCAGGAGCTGAGCGAGTTCTCGCACGCCAAGACCAAGCGCCAGCTGCTTGACGCACTCGATGGCAAGTACGCCTTCGATCTGCCGCCGACGCTGGTCGAGCAGGAGTTCAACACCGTCTGGATGCAGGTCACCCGCGACATGGAAACGCGCAAGACCACGTTCGAGGCGGAAGGCACCTCCGAGGAGGCCGCCCGCGCCGATTATCGCCGGATCGCCGAGCGGCGCGTCCGCCTCGGGCTCGTGCTGGCCGAGATCGGCGACAAGGCCGAGATCAAGATCACCGACGATGAGGTGACGCAGGCGCTGGTGACCCGCGCCCGGCAGTTCCCGGGCCAGGAAAAGCAGGTGTGGGACTTCTATCGCAACAACCCGCAGGCGATGGCCGAGATCCGCGCTCCGATCTTCGAGGACAAGGTGATCGACTCCATCCTCGCCACCGTCAAGGTGACCGAGAAGGACGTCAGCCGCGAGGAATTGATGAAGGACGACGACGAGGCCAAGCCCGCCGATGCGGACAAGGCCGCCAAGCCGAAGAAGGCCGCCAAGAAGAAGGCGGACAAGGACGGCGAGTAAGTCCGCATCCGGCTTTAGGCGTTTTGAAAGCCCCGCTCCGGCGGGGCTTTTTGTTGTGCGATGCATGGGCCGACTCGGCTGTGGATAGCCGGCGGCCCCGACGCGGTCATCGTCTGGCATGGGCCTTGCAAACCTCGTCCACTGATGAAACCTTGAGCACAGGACCGCGCGGCCAGAACAGCGCGGCAGGGAGACGATCATGATCAATCGCAGGCAACTGGCGGGCGCCGCAGCGCTCGCCATCGGGATGGTTGCGGGCGCCGGCACCGCCTCGGCCCAGACCGCCATCAAGTTCACGCTGGACTGGGTGTTCCAGGGGCCGACCTCGCCCTTCCTCGTCGCGCTCGACAAGGGCTACTACAAGGCCGAGGGGCTTGATGTGACGATGGACCCGGGGCAGGGGTCTGCCGGCGCGGTGCAGCGGGTCGCCACCGGCGCCTACCACATCGGCTTTGCGGATGTGAATTCGCTGATCGAATACAACGCCAAGAACGCCGGCAAGGAAGTGCTGGCGGTGTTCATGGCCTATGATTTTCCGCCCTTCGGCGTCTATGCGATGAAGAAGAGCGGCATCAAGACCCCGAAGGACCTTGAGGGCAAGAAGCTGGGCTCGCCGGTGTTCGATGCCTCGTTCCGGCTGTTCCCGGCCTTTGCCAAGAAGGTGGGGATCGACCGGTCCAAGGTGGAATCGATCAACCTGACGCCGCAACTGCGCGAACAGAGCCTCGTGCAGGGCTCGGTTGACTTCATCTCGGGTCACTATTTCTCGTCGATGCTCGACCTCAAGGCGCGCGGCGTGAAGGAGGAGGATGTCGTCAAGTTCCTCTATTCCGATTTCGGCATGAACGTGTACGGCAACGGCATCATCGTCTCGCCGGAAATGGCGCAGAACAAGGCGGCGGTGACCGGCTTCATCCGTGCGACGGTGAAGGCGTGGAAGGAAGTGGCGGCCAATCCGTCGGTCGGCCTCGTCTCGGTCAAGAAGCGCGATCCCTTGATCAACGAGGCGCTGGAGGCCGAGCGGCTCGATATCTCGCTCAAGTCCAACGTGCTGACGCCCTATGTGAAAGCCAACGGTATGGGCGATGTCGATCCGGCGCGCTTTGCCAATGCGGTCAAGGAAGTGGCGGACGCGTTCGGCCTGCCGGCGGCACCGGCACCGGACAAGGTGTTCACCAACGCCTATCTGCCGCCAAAAGCCGACCGCATGGTCGCTCCGTGAACAGGCTGATCATTTCATGACCAGTGCTGCTCAAGCCGATGACGCCCCTCTCGTGGAAATGAGGGGCGTCAGCCTCGCCTACGGGCGCGGGCCGGACGCGACGCTCGCCCTGTCGGATGCGACCCTGTCGATCGCCAAGGGCGAGTTCATTGCCGTTGTCGGTCCGTCCGGCTGCGGAAAATCGACGCTGATGAAGCTGGTCACCGGCCTGTTGCCGCCGACCTCTGGCGAGATCCTCGTCCACGGCCAGAAGGTGACCAAGCCGATCCGCGGCGTCGGCATGGCGTTCCAGAACCCGACGCTGATGCCGTGGCGCACGACGCGCGACAACATCCTGCTGCCGCTTGAGGTGGTCGAGCCGCACAAGAAGCGGTTCAAGGCCAACAAGGCCGAATATGTCGACAAGGTCGAGGCGCTGCTCGCTTCGGTCGGGCTTGGCGGGTTCGGCGACAAGTTTCCGTGGCAGCTGTCGGGCGGGATGCAGCAGCGTTCCAACCTGTGCCGCGCGCTGGTGCACGAGCCGGAAATCCTGATGCTGGACGAGCCGTTCGGCGCCCTCGATGCCTTCACCCGCGAGGACCTGTGGGGCGTGATGCAGAAGCTGTGGCTGGACCGCAGGTTCACCGCCGTGCTGGTGACCCATGACCTGCGCGAGGCGGCCTATCTCGCCGATACCATCTATGTCATGTCCAAGCGGCCGGGCCGGGTCATTGTCAGGAAAACGGTCGACCTGCCGCGTCCGCGCACGCTGGAAAGCACGTTCGAGCCGCATTTCGTCGAAATCGTCCACGAATTGCGCGATCTGATCCATCAGGAGTATGCGGTATGAGCGACGCAAACCGCTACTATCTGAAAATTGCGATGCCGTGGCTGGTGATGGGCGCGCTGCTGCTGATCTGGGAGCTGGCCTGCATCCTGCTCGCGATCCCCGAAATCATCCTGCCGCGCCCCACCAAGATCTTCGCGGTGTTTATCGAGCGGTTCGACATCCTGCTGCGCTTCTGCCTTGAAACGCTGTGGACGACCACGGCCGGCTTCGTGCTGGCCATCGTGTTCGGCCTGCTGCTCGGACTGGCGATCGGTGCCTCGCCGTTTGTCTATTCGGGGCTGTATCCGCTGCTGATTGCCTTCAACGCCATTCCCAAGGTCGCCATCGTGCCGATCCTGATGATCTGGCTCGGCGTCGGTGCTGCGCCGGCGATCATTACCGCCTTCGTGATCTCGTTCTTCCCGATCGTCGTCAATGTGGCGACCGGGCTGGCGACGATCGAGCCGGAGATGCGCGATGTGATGCGCTCGCTGGGGGCGACGCAATACGAAATCCTGACCAAGGTCGGCATTCCGCGCGCCATGCCCTATCTGTTCGCCTCGCTGAAGGTGGCGATCACGCTGGCCTTCATCGGCTCGGTGATTTCCGAAACGGTGGGCGGCAATCGCGGCATCGGCTTCCTGATGCTCTCGGCCGGGGCGCGCAACGATGCGCCGACGACCTTCGCCGGCCTGTTCGCCATCGCCATCATGGGCGTGGCGATGTATGCCGTCTGCGCGCTGGTCGAACAGCGGATGACCAAATGGGCCTTCCGCGGCGAGGTGGTGGGGTAATTGGCAATGACCACCATGGCCAGGGACGCCCGATTCTGGAATCGGTTTGCGCGGCGCTATGCAGCATCGCAAATCCGCGATCCCGAGGGTTATGAACGCACGCTGGCGCGGACGACGCAGCTGATCCGTGGAGCGCGGTCTGTTCTGGAAATCGGCTGCGGAACAGGCACGACGGCACTGCGACTTGCGGGTGAGGTCGGGCATCTTCTGGCGACCGACATCTCGCCGGACATGATCGCAATCGCCCGGGAGAAAGCGACAGCACAGGGCTGCGCCAATGTTGATTTTGCCGTGGCGGCACCGGAAGAGGTGGCAAAACCGGAGCAGGGCTTCGACGCTGTTCTGGCGTTCAGCGTGCTGCATCTCTTGCGGGACGAGGCCGCGGCATTGAGGCATCTCCACGACCTGTTGAAGCCCGGTGGCCTGCTCGTTTCCAAAACGCCGTGCCTTGCCGAACTGAACATCGTCATCCGTCTGGCCATTCCGATCATGCGGTGGATTGGCCTGGCGCCCCATGTGAACCTTGGGCGTGCGGCCGAGCTGGAGCGCGCGATCTCTGCGGCTGGCTTCACCATAACCGAGCGTGGGCGGCACGGCGCGAAGGGCAAGGATTTTCGTCTCTTTCTGGTCGCACAAAAGGTTTGAGGCATAGCTGGTGCACCAGCGTGGGTGACGGCTAAGCTGACCGCATGAGTCGCTCCCTCTCCGCCGATTATTCCACACAGGCCGCCCTTCAGGGGCTGGTCGTGGCCCTTGTCGGCTATGCCTCGTCGGTCGCCATCGTCATCGCCGGCCTCAAAGCGGTGGGCGCGACAACCGGACAGATCGCGTCAGGCCTGCTGCTGCTCGGGCTGGCCAAGGGCATCGCCGCGATCTGGCTCAGCCTCGCCACGCGGATGCCGATCTCGATTGCCTGGACGACGCCAGGTCTGGCGCTGCTGGCGGCGACCGGGCCGGTCAGCGGCGGTTTTGCCGCAGCGGTCGGCGCGTTCATCGTCACCGGCCTGCTGATCGCGCTGATCGGCTTGTGGCCGGTCCTCGGCCGGCTGGTTGCCGCCATCCCGCGTCCGGTGGCCAGCGGCATGCTCGCCGGGGTGCTGATCAAGCTCTGCCTGGCACCGTTCGTGGCGATGAAGACGATGCCCGCCGCCGCGCTGGCCATTCTCGTCACATGGCTGCTGCTCAACCGCTACGCGCGGCTTTATGCGGTGCCCGGCGCGGTGGCGGTGACGCTGGGGATCATCGCAGCCAGCGGCGGGGAGGGGCTGGCCGGTCTCGCCTTCCGGCTGCCGCAGCCCGAATGGGTGACGCCGGTGTTCACGCTCGATGCGATGATCAACATCGCGCTGCCGCTGACGCTGGTGACGATGGCCTCGCAGAACATCACCGGCCTGACCGTGCTGGCGAGTTTCGACTACCGGCCCGATCCGAAGCTGTCGCTGGCGGTGACCGGCGGGCTGTCCGCGCTGACCGCGCCGTTCGGCGCGCCGACGATCAATCTCGCCGCGATCACGGCGGCGCTCTGCGCGGGGCCCGATGCCCATGCCGACCCGGCCCGCCGCTATGTCGCGGCGATCGTGTCGGGCATCGGCTACATGCTGCTGGCGCTGCTGGCCGCGCTGGCGGCGGAGTTCGTCACCCGCGCCTCGCCGATCCTGATCGAGGCGGCCGCGGGGCTGGCGCTGATCGGGGCGTTCGGCGGCTCGCTGCTCGGTGCGGTGCAGGCCGAGGAGGGCCGTCTGCCGGCGCTGCTGACCTTCCTTGTCACCGCCTCGGGCTTTGCTCTGTTCGGCATCGGCGCGGCGTTCTGGGGCCTCGTCATCGGCTGTGCCGTCGCGGCCTTCGAGCATTGGAGCCGGCGGCGCTGACGCTCAGGCCGGTGGCAGGAACGGCTGGCTGATGGTGCGGAACAGCTCGGTCTTTTCCAGCGCGGCGGTGCGCTCGCGCAGGGTGGGATAGTCATCGGGCAGGACGAGGCCGGGGTGCGAATCGGCAACAAAGCGCCACATCGCCGTCACCGCGACATCGGCATGGCTCATCCGGTCGCCGAACCAGTACGGCGTCCTGACCGCGCTGGCTTCGGTCTCCAGCATGTTGAGCGCGCCGTCGATCTGCGCCCGGAGCCGCTGGACGTAGATGTCGGACGCCGCATTGTGCATCCGCTGCTCGTAGAACAGGTTGACCGCCTTGTCGCCCAGCCCGGTGGCGAGCGCGACGATCTTGAACATGCGCCGCCGCTCGGGCTGGTCGCGCGGCGCCAGCAGGCGGTCATCCGGCGCGCGGCTGTCGAGGTAGTCGAGGATGTAGTGGCTGTCGATCAGCGCCTCGCCGTCGTCGAGCACCAGCGTCGGCACGCGGATCAGCGGATTGTAGGGCCGGATCTGGAACGCATCGGAGAACGCCGACCATGGCCTGTGCTCGAAGGCGAGCCCGTAATGGGTCAGCGCGATGCCGACGCGGCGGACGAAGGGGGAATCGTATTGTCCGATCAGAATCATCAGGCACTCCGGTCTCTTTCCTAGGCGGGCGGGTGATCTCTCCCGCCACTGTGGCGGAAGGACGGCAGCGTTCCGGCATGTTCCGATGGGGCCACCCTTTCAGATTCACTCCTCCGCTACTATTTGTGTGGCACGAGTGAGCGTCAGAATCGATTCTTGCGCGGGGGGAAGGCCCTCGCATTCCGGCGGAAAGAGACCCACCATGCGCGATCCCATCGAAACCTATATGAACCTTGTGCCCATGGTGGTCGAGCAATCGAACCGCGGCGAGCGCGCGTTCGACATTTTCTCGCGCCTGCTGCGGGAGCGGATCATCTTCCTGACCGGCCCGGTCGAGGACGGGATGGCCTCGCTGATCGTGGCGCAGCTGCTGTTTCTGGAAGCCGAGAATCCCAAGAAGGAAATCTCGCTGTACATCAATTCGCCGGGCGGCGTCGTGACCTCCGGCCTGTCGATCTACGACACGATGCAGTTCATCCGCTGCCCGGTGACGACACTGTGCACGGGGCAGGCGGCCTCGATGGGCTCGCTGCTGCTGACGGCGGGCGAGAAGGACATGCGGTTTGCGCTGCCCAACGCGCGCATTATGGTCCACCAGCCCTCCGGCGGCTTCCGCGGTCAGGCGACCGATATCCTGATCCATGCCGAGGAGATCAAGGGCCTGAAGAAGCGCCTGAACGAGATCTATGTCCACCACACCGGCAACGACTACGAGACCATCGAGAAGGCGCTGGAGCGTGACAACTTCATGAGCGCCGACAAGGCGAAGGAATTCGGCCTGATCGACAAGGTGGTTTCCAAGCGCGGCGAGGACCCGGTCGAACCCAAGCCGATGTGATCGGCCGCGTTAAGGCTGCGAGCCCGTGGCCGCTCGCCACAGGCACGAAACATGCTTATAACAGGTCGATGTAACGCGTTGGTTCGGGGTGCAGGCGACGTTTTTTAGCGCTTCGTTTGCAGTAATGATCCGAACCTTTGCGGGATTTAACGGTTCCTCCATTGTCCCTTGTGGAAAATGACGGAATACTAACGTGACGTCTGCCAACGGGGTGAGTCTGCCCTGCCGGTGGTGAGAAGCGTCAGGTCGCGGCCAAGCCGTTGCCGGCCGCGACAAGGAGAAAACGATGAGCAAGTCTTCCGGATCGGAATCGCGCAGCACGCTGTACTGCTCGTTCTGCGGAAAAAGCCAGCATGAAGTGCGCAAGCTCATCGCCGGGCCGACCGTGTTCATCTGCGATGAATGCGTCGAACTGTGCATGGACATCATCCGCGAGGAATCGAAGTCCTCGCTGGTCAAGACCAAGGACGGCATCCCGACGCCGAAGGAAATCTGCAAGGTTCTGGACGATTACGTCATCGGCCAGTTCCATGCCAAGCGCGTGCTGGCCGTGGCGGTGCACAACCACTACAAGCGCCTCAACCACGCCACCAAGCACAACGACGTCGAACTGGCGAAGTCCAACATCCTGCTGTGCGGCCCCACCGGCTCGGGCAAGACCCTGCTGGCCCAGACGCTGGCGCGCATCCTCGATGTGCCGTTCACCATGGCCGATGCGACGACGCTGACCGAGGCCGGCTACGTCGGCGAGGACGTCGAGAACATC
>CALCZO010000178.1 GCA_937903315.1 uncultured Alphaproteobacteria bacterium | reverse complement strand
CACTCCCTTGGTAAGGGAGAGGTCGAGAGTTCGATCCTCTCTGGCAGCACCAGCCATTCTCCCGCTGAAATAGATGGTTTTCCGGCTCTCAGTGTGACGGCTGGCGATTTCCGGGGCTTTGGCAGAGACCCCTCTCACTGCGAGAACTGAAAACGCAGAGTTCCGGGCGCATTGCGGGATCTGGTTCGGGGCACGTCTCGGCGGGCCGATGGTCGTTATATGAGAGCGCCCGGCGCACAGGTTACAGCGCGGTCCGGATTGTCGCAAAGAGCGGTTCGAACAGGCGCATGCGCCCCGTTTCGATCCGCAGGATTGCTCGGCAGTCCGACCGAAACCAGATCGTCAACACCTGGAGACGACCCCGAACCGTCACGCCGAGAAAACGGGGAGAGTGACAGTGACGCTGTAACGAACTGACCCTGGGCACCGAATGGGTCACTATCTACTCTTCAGCATTCTGGAACGGAACATGATGGACTTGGGAACGCTCGACCGGAAAAAAT
This sequence comes from uncultured Alphaproteobacteria bacterium, assembly GCA_937903315.1. Taxonomy (GTDB): domain Bacteria; phylum Pseudomonadota; class Alphaproteobacteria; order Rhizobiales; family Beijerinckiaceae; genus JAIUNP01. Next base: position 12,883 of record CALCZO010000178.1, on the reverse strand, counting down.
TTGACGACCCTGTTCTGACGGCAAAGGGCGAGCGCCGTGCACGTGTCGGCCTGAAAGCGTTGGAAACCCTTTGGTTCAACACCGGTACATTGTGCAACATTACCTGTCAGAACTGCTACATTGAGAGTTCGCCGAAAAACGACCGGCTCGTTTATCTGTCGCTTGCCGACGTGCGGATCTATCTCGACGAAATCCGCGTCAAGAACCTCCCCGTCAAGATGATTGGGTTCACTGGCGGCGAACCATTCATGAATCGTGAGATGATCGCGATCCTCGGGGAGACGCTCAACCGCGGTTTCGAGGTTCTCGTCCTGACCAATGCAATGCGGCCGATGATGCGCTATCAGAAAGCCTTGAGACAGCTCCGCGAGGCGCATGGCGGGTTGATCCGCTTTCGTGTGTCATTGGACGATCATCGAGCCGAGATTCATGATCTGGAACGGGGCACAGGCTCTTTCCGGAAAGCGATGGAAGGCCTCCGGTTCCTGTCCCGCGAAGGTTTTCAGGTCGAGATTGCGGGACGGCGTCTGGGCGCAGAACCGGACGGAGTGGCCCGCTCCGGCTATCGGAATCTTTTTGCGCAGGAAGGGGTCGGTGTTGACTGTGATGATCCGGCGCAGCTTGTCATCTTTCCCGAAATGCTCCCGGATTCCGATCCGCCCGAAATCACCGAGGCCTGCTGGAGTATCCTGCAGAGGAGTCCGGCGGATGTGATGTGCGCAACGTCGCGAATGGTGATCCGCCGGAAAGGTGCGGATCGTCCTGCGGTCGTGGCCTGCACGCTGATTGCCTACGACAATCGATTTGAACTGGGGCACACCCTTGCCGAGGCGACCACGCCTGTTGCTCTGAACCACCGCTATTGTGCCACGTTCTGTGTCCTCGGCGGCGCGGCCTGTGGCGCCACCAAGGGCTGATTTTCTATCCTGCGCAGAGTTCATCACATCAAGACGCGCCGTGTGTCGGCGCGTCGCGGAGCTGAAAAATGTCTTCGGATCAATGCCTCTTGCCGGACATTGCGGGTCTGGATCAGCCAGTCTGACATCGAGCCGACATCGGAAAAATGAGCTCCGCATTCCCGTCGCGCCTTCGGCCAGGACGGCACCGGCTTTCGGGAACACGGGATCGACGGCTCAGCGTACGGGAAATTCTGGGCTGGCGGGCCGTAACGTTACAGCCGGGCACGGCGAATAGGAGGATAGCGGAAAGGGTGATCTCATGAACGACAAGGCTTGGTTGCTCTTTGGTGGTCCCTACAGCAACCTTCAGGCGACAGAGGCTTTGCTGGCCGAGGCAAAGCGGCTCGGAATCCCGTCACGAAGGATGCTGTGTACGGGTGACCTCGTCGCCTATTGTGGCGATCCGGTCGCAACTCTCGATCTGATCCGCGAGGCGGGGATTGCCGTCGTGATGGGAAATTGTGACGAGCAGCTTGCTGCCGGCGCTGCAGATTGCGGATGCGGCTTTGATCCCGACAGCGCCTGCGCCCGCCTTTCCGCCGATTGGTATTCCTACGCAAACAGCGTGGTTCGCCCTGACCAGCGCCACTGGCTCGCCGGGCTGCCGCGGCGCATTGATCTCGATATCGGTGGTCGGAACCTCTCAGCCATTCACGGCTCGGCCCATTCCATCAATGCGTTTGTTTTTGCAGGGTCCGCAGAACACGCCAAGAAGGAAAGCCTCGATGCGATCGGCAGCGATGGGGTGATCGCCGGGCATTGTGGCCTTCCGTTCACGGATCTGATCGGTCATCGCCTCTGGCACAATCCCGGCGTGATCGGCATGCCGGCCAACGATGGGACAGCCCGGGTCTGGTTCAGTCTCATGTGGCCGGAGGAAGCCGGCATTCGGATCGAGCATCGCGCACTGGCCTATGACGGTGCCGGGGCACAGGCGGCCATGGCAAGGGCAGGGTTGCCGGCATGCTATCGCGAGGCTTTGGCTTCGGGGCTTTGGCCCAGCCTCGATGTCTTGACCGAGCGGGAACGTCGAGAAGCCGGCAAGCCGATCAAAGCGTGGAGTTTGCTCTGGTCTGACCGCGCGGATGATGGCTGTCCGCTGGCTGGTGCTGCCGCCTGATCGCGTCGTCACCGTTGCAGGTATGCCTGGCGGACCGTGAGGCGCAGATGCTGCCATGTCGTTCTGAACCAGCCGTTGTGCTGGTATTTCCGGGCGCTGGTCAGGACGGTTGGGCCAACCGGGAGCACCGGCAGCCCCAGGCGGCGCGCCTGCTGAATCAGAAGATGATCTTCGCCCGTTGGCGTGCGCTCATCATAGCCTCCGAGGCGCACGAAGGCGTCACGCGAAAGGCAGAGTGCCTGATCGCCGAACGGGATGCCGAAGTAGCGGCACCGGAAACGAACACCCAGTTCGGTGACGCGCATCAGGGGCCCGCCGTCAAAACGGAGGTCAAAATAATAGACGGCGTCCTCTTGGTTCCGGCGAGCCAGAAGCGCCTCGATCGCATCTGTTGAAAGAATGGTATCCGCATGGACGAACCAGAGATGCTTGCCGGAGGCCATCGTCGCCGCCCGGTTCATGCTTGAGGCGCGTGTGCCGCCACGGGCCAGAATGATCTCGACGCTTTCGGGCAGAATATCGAGCAGCCGAACCGGGGCGGCCTCTCCCGGAGCAAGCGGGATGATCACGCTCAGGGTCGCATCGTCTTGCGTGCTCGGCCGCCGAAACTCGAGTTCAATGGGGGTAGCCATCACGGCAGGTCTTTTGCTCACGTCGACCGTCCTTGCCTCCCCGGCACATTTGCGCACCATCACGCTGTGGGCCCAACCCCTGCCAGGGGCTTCATGCAAGGCGGTGCCGGTTGGATGCTCTATCGAATTGGCTCCGTTCCAACATACGCAGAACAGGTCGGTTTCGTTACATACACCCTGGGACCGGCAGGCGCGGGTGCCGTGAGGAACCAGTATCGCGACGCCGGGACTAGATCAGGAGCTCGGCCCAGCCCTTGAACCGTCGCCTGCCGGAACCATTCAGTCTCCTGATCTCGCCATGGATCACCGACATGGCGAAGCCGCCCTTGGTCCAGTCCGCCACGGCCTCGAGATGTGTGGTCGATGCCTCCAGCAGCCATCGGTCCCCGGCATGCGTGAAGCCGATCTCCCAGCGTGTTGGCCAACGGTAGCTGCGATCAGCCAAAGCCTGCGTGTCCTTGATGGAGAAGTCGATCCCGGAGAGCGTGCCAGTCCCGTCGAACGTGGCCATCCCGCTCTCGCGCGGCGTGCCGGGCTGGATGCGTTCGTGATAGCGGATGTAGAGGTCCCGATGATCTTCGGTCATCAGGTAAAGTCCATTGAAATTGGTCCAGTTTGCGCCGAAATCGCTCGTGAAACGGTTGTATCCGGTCTGTGCGATGAATTCGAAGAGAACGCGGCCCTTCAAGGTCCGGCCGCGCCAATGCAGGATCGCCGACGCTGCACCGACCCAGTAATCGCGATTCTCGGTCTGTCGACGCAACACCGGAACCAGCGTGTCGACCGACATCTCCATTCCGTTGGTTGCGCTGGACATGCGGAGTCCGCCCTCAACGGTTCCTTGGAACCGGAAGTGCTCGGACTCAGGAATCACCTGAAGCTGGCGCCCGGGATTTGGATAATGCGCACTGCCGACAATCGGCACGATGCCCGTGCCCTCGGCATACATCATGATCCAGTGATCGGCGAAGAATTGTTCGCCCGTCTGACCGCGATTGTTATCGTGGGCAAGATAGACCGAGCCTTCCGCATCCGATCCGACAAAGGAAAAGTAATCCGAGTGATAGCGCGTCGTAACCTCGGCCCGAACCGGATTGCTTGCGCAGAGAACGAGGCCGGTGCCCAGGCCAAGAATGTCGCGACGACCAAACAGCATGGGTTGGTCCTCCCCTTTGTCGCACCCACGATGACGGCTCACGCGCATCGCGCAATACACGTTCTCTCGATCATGAGATGATCGAGAGCGGTGAACGCCAGGCCCGCACCTTCACACGCGCCTGACGAATGCGTGAAGCGTCTTGCCTGTAACGGGATCTCGGCCCAACACGAAGATACGATCTAGGAACACACGTTTCGCCGGAGTCCCGATGACCAGTCCAGCCGCCCCGTCCTTGCCACCTAAGCACCCGGAGATCCGGGGTACTGTGGTCCATGCCGATCTTTGCATTCTCGGCGCAGGCTCCGGGGGACTTTCCGTGGCTGCCGGCGCCGTGCAGATGGGCGCATCCGTCGTCCTGATCGAAAAGGGCGAGATGGGTGGTGATTGCCTCAACACGGGTTGTGTGCCGTCAAAAGCCCTGATCGCAGCGGCCCACGTCGCCCATACGCATCGGATTGGCAGCCGGTTTGGCGTCCATGGCAGTTCACCGGAGATCCGGTTTCACGAGGTGCACGACCATGTCCATGGCGTCATCGGCGCGATTGCACCACATGACAGCGTCGAGCGGTTCGAAGGCCTTGGTGTGATGGTCATCAAGGCTGCCGGGCGGTTTGTCGACGGGGAAACCGTGGAGGCAGGCGGTCGCCGGATCAAGGCCCGACGCTTCGTGGTGGCGACGGGTTCGCGGGCTGCAGTGCCGCCGATCCCGGGCCTCGGGGATTCCGGCTATCTCACCAATGAGTCGATTTTCGAACTCAAGGAACGACCCGGACATCTCATCGTGGTTGGCGGCGGGCCGATCGGGATCGAGATGGCCCAATCCTTCCGGCGACTTGGTGCCGAAGTTTCCGTCATCGAGAAATTCGGGATCCTCTCCAAGGATGAGCCGGAGGCGGTGGAGGTCGTGCGGGCATCGCTTCTGAGCGACGGCGTGCGGCTGGTCGAAGGCCTTGGCGTCAGCGAGGTCCGGCGGGACAATGGCACGATCACCGTGACCCTCGATGCCGACAGCCCGTTTGGCCGGACACTTGCCGGCACGCATATCCTCGTCGCGGCCGGACGGCGTCCGAATATCGAGAGCCTCGGGCTCGACAAGGCGGGCATTGTCCATACGCCGAAGGGGATCACCGTCGATGCCCGGTTGGTGACCAGCAACCGCAGGGTGTTCGCGATCGGCGATGTGGCAGGCGGCCCGCAATTCACGCATATCGCTGGCTATCACGCGGGCATTGTCATCCGGAATGCGCTGTTCGGGCTCCCGGCCAAGGTGGACTATCGCGCCTTGCCTTGGGTCACTTACACCGATCCCGAACTCGCCCATACCGGGCTCACCGAAGCTGAGGCGCGCAAGGCGGGCCACGCGGTCGAGGTTCTGAACTGGTCCTTTGCCCTGAATGACCGGGCGCAGGCAGAACGGGCGACCGAGGGGCTCGCCAAGGTCATCCTCGGGCCGAAAGGCAAGATCCTTGGGGCAACCATTGTGGGGCCGCGGGCGGGCGAGTTGATCGGCGTCTGGGGTCTGGCCATCAGCGCCGGGCTGAAAATCGGTGCGATTGCCGGGGCGGTGCTGCCCTATCCGACCCTGTCCGAAATCTCGAAACGGACCGCGGGCAGTTACTATGCGCCCAAGCTCTTCGGCGCATTCACCCGCCGCATTGTCGGCCTGGTCCAACGCATCCTGCCCTGAAAGAGGCCAACATGTCGCTGTCATCCCTCCTCAAGGATCGTCGACTCTGGCTGGGCCTGATCGCAGTCGGAGCGTTCCTTTTGCTGCGTTGGTCAGGCCTTGCTTCCTATCTCTCGCTGGACACCCTGAAGACGCATCGGGAATCCCTGTCGGCCTGGGTGCAGGGCAGCCTTGTGATCGCGAGCCTCGCCTATGTCGCGATCTATGTCGTTGCTGTCGCCTTTTCCTTCCCGGGGGCCGTGTTCCTGACCCTTGCAGGCGGGTTCCTGTTCGGGCCGACGCTTGGCACGCTGCTGACCGTCACTGGAGCCACCATCGGCGCAACGCTGATCTTCATCTTCGCCAAGACCATTTTCGGCGAGAATGCACTGGATCGCTTCGGGGCTCCGGCTGCGAAGCTGGCCGAGGGTATCCGGCGCAATGCCGGGGCCTATCTTCTCGTTCTCCGTCTCGTGCCGCTGTTTCCCTTCTTCCTTGTCAACCTCGTGCCGGCCTTTGTCGGGGTGAAGATCCTGACCTATGCGACCACCACCTTCTTCGGCATCATTCCCGGGACAGCCGTATTCTCGCTTGCCGGGGCCGGCCTTGGCACTGTGCTCGATCAGGGCGGCGCCATTACGCCGGGATCGATCCTCACGCCGGAAATCATTGCCGGGCTTTTCGGGCTGGCGGCCTTGTCGCTGGCTGCAATCCCCCTGCGCAAACGGTTCGAAGCCCGAAACGGCCAGGCCACCTGATGAAGCACTTGCCGACAACTGCTCCGGAGACACCGTCAATGCCCGCCCTGTCAGTTCTGCCCAGTCGCCGTCATGCCCTTGGGCTTGCGGCGGCCCTTGCCCTTGTGCCGCGATCAATGGCTGTCGCTCAGGCCGATCCCGACGCGCCCTACGATGGTCTGCTGAAGCGCTATGTGAAGCCGAGCCCGGATGGCGTTGCCCGCGTCGATTATGCGGCTTGGCGTGCAAATGCGGCCAATCGGGCAGCGCTGGATGCCTACATTGCCGATTCGGCGCAACGCCGGCCCTCGACGATGGCGCGTGATGATGCCATGGCCTACTGGGGCAATCTCTACAATGCCATCACGCTCAAGGTCATCATCGACCGCTATCCCGTTGCTTCGATCCGCGACATCAAGAGCGATTCCTGGCTCGATCCGAAAGCCTATTCCGGTCCCTGGCGTCAGCCGAGGGTGACCGTCGAAGGGCGACGGTTGTCACTCGACGACATTGAACACGCCATCATGCGCCCGACCTTCAAGGACCCGCGCGTCCACTACATCGTCAACTGCGCCTCGTATGGCTGCCCCAATCTCATGAACCGGGCTTGGCGCGCAGCAACGCTCGAGGCCGATCTCGATGCCGGGGCGCGGGCCTTCATCAACCATTCCCGTGGTGTCGCCATCCTGCCGTCGGGAACGCTCAGGGTGTCGTCGATCTACAAATGGTTCATCGAGGATTTCGGCGGCAATGATGCCGGGCTCATCGCCCATTTCCAGGCCTATGCCGAACCGGCGCTGAAACGGCATCTTTCAACATCGCCGCGGATCACCGAAGACGATTATGACTGGTCGCTCAATCGGATCCGCCCGAGATCCTGATTTCGGTGCGATCGAAGGTGGATCAGGAAGGATCGTCATGGGACTGGGCATGAAGCCAAGAACACTGGCAGTCGGCTTTGGGGCAGCCGTGCTCGTGCTGGTTGCGGCCGGGTTTGGCAGCTTTCTCGCCCTCTCGCCGACCCTGCGTCCGTGGACGCTGGATCCGACCGATCCCCGCGTCACGCTGGAGGATGTCGAGCGCGAAGTCATCCGGCGCTTTCCCGTTGACGATGTCCTGCCTTCGACACTCGCGACCATGGTGGCCCAAGGGGAAATCACCCTTTTTGACGTGCGGACGAGGGAAGAGTTCGAGTTGGGCCACCTTGTCGGCGCGATCCGGATTGAACCGGGAAGCTCGGCCGAGGATATCCTGCGACAGCATCAGGACCACCTGAAGGGCCGCCCGGTCGTATTCTATTGTGCCGTCGGAGTGCGTTCGTCGCAGGTGTTGATGCAGACCTTGCAGGATCTTGCTCCCCATACCAATGGCCGCCTCTACAATCTTCGTGGCGGCGTCTTCCGCTGGAGTGCGGAAGGGCGTCCACTGGTCAGCGGAAGCAAGCCGGGCAGGGCCCATCCCTATGACAGGGATTGGGGACAGCTGCTTTCCAGGATTGTGCCTGACCGATGAGCGTGGAGTGTCCAGCGGTTGTCGATCGCCGCCGTTTCTGGCGCGAATGCCGGCCCGTTCACGTGTTTGCATTGCTTGCAGGGGCCGTCGCGGTGCAGTTTGTCATCGCGCTGGCCTTTGGCGCGATGTCGGGCTCTGCACGCGACAGGTGGAGCGTGTCCCTGCCGCTCTTCGCACTGCTTGCAAGTTCGGGAGGCCTCGTCATCTGGACGATCTGGCTTGCGCGCACCCTGCCGTGCACGCCGAAGCTGCTCGCGGCGATTGCTGTTGCGGGCGTTCTGATGCGGCTGCCCTATTTCGGCACCGGCCCCATGCTGGAGGATGACCATTTCCGCTATCTCCTTGACGGGGCGATGGTCGCAAAGGGAGTCAGCCCCTATGCCCTGTCGCCGCATGATCGTCTCGCAGGGTCTGGTGATGCTGCGGCTGGGCTGGTCGCTTCCGGGCGCAGCGTGATCGAGGCCATCAATTTTCCGGAGTTGCGCTCGGTCTATCCGGGAACGGCGCAGATCCTGTTTGCGCTCGCCCATTGGGTGATGCCGTGGGACGTGGATGGCATCAGGGTCATTGTTTTCTGCGCCGAGGGCCTGACCGCGTTTCTGGTCTGGCATGTTCTGCGGGCCTCTGGCCATGCCGGGCACGGCGTTGCGCTCTACTGGTGCAACCCGTTGATGGCGTTCTGCATGACCGGGCAGGCCCATATCGACGCGGCCTTGGTCCCGGCGGTTTTCGTTGCGCTTCTCGCTGGCTGGCATGGCCGGAGCCTTTGTGCGGGGATTGCGCTGGGTTTGGCGGTTGGGGTGAAACTCTGGCCCGTTCTCCTGACGCCGCTTCTTGCTCGGTTGTTCTGGCCGGCGGGACGGGCGCTTGTCTCATTCGGGCTTGGGCTTGGGATTACGAGCGCGGTCCTTTGCCTTCCGCTGATTCTGGCAAGCCTTTCGCCGAATGCCGGATTGACGGCCTACGCGAGCAGCTGGAGCGTCAATAACACGCCCTATGCCTGGCTTTCCTACTGGGCATTGCAGCTCTTTGGCCCGGTGGCTGGCGAGACAATCCTGCGCCTGACGATGGCAGCCATGGGCATCGGCGTGAGCCTGATCGTCGCATGGAAACGACCGGATGATCTCGGCGGGCTATTCGGGTCAGCAGCCCTTCTCGCCGCTTCGGTGTTCTACCTCTCGCCAGCTCAGTTTCCCTGGTACGCCGTCTGGTTCCTGCCATTGGCCATTGCGGGGGGCGGCCGGGTGCTTGCCAGCGCGAGCCTCGGAGTGCCGATCTACTTCCTGTTTTTCCCTCTGGCGGCAGCGGGGCAACGCGACATTCACAGCTATGGGCTCGCGGCCCTCCACCTTGTGCCCGTTCTGCTGGCCGGCTTTCTGGCGCACCGGACATCACCCAGAGGGGCAAGGCCATGAGCGTGAACGGGATGAAGATCGCGGTGGTGATCCCGACCCGAAACGAAGCCGGCGCATTGCCAACCGTTCTGGCCAACATGCCCGATTTTGTCGACGCCGTTGCCATCGGCGATTATCGATCGAGCGATGGCACTCCGGAAATCGGGCGCCGGGCCGGAGCGATTGTGGTGGATGTCTCCGGGCCGGGCTATGGCCGGGCCTGCCTCGAGGCGATCCACGCGCTGCCGCCGGTCGATATTCTCGTGTTTGTCGATGGCGATGCCGCGGACGACCTCTCGGCCATGGCGCGCCTTGTGGAGCCGATCCTCAAGGGCGAAGCGGTCTTCACGCTCGGGTCGCGGGTGCTCGGCCAGCGGGAACGTGGAGCGCTCACACCACAGCAAGTCTTCGGGAACTGGCTTGCCTGCACCCTGATCCGGCTGATCTGGCGAAAAACCTTCACCGATCTCGGGCCTTTCCGCGCGATGAGCCGGCAGGCCTTTGACAGTCTCGCCATGGCGGATCTGAATTATGGCTGGACGGTAGAAATGCAGATCAAGGCGGTCCGTCAGCGCCTGGAATTTCGCGAGATCCCGGTTGATTACCGCCGGCGGATCGGAGTTTCAAAAGTCTCCGGCACTCTGAATGGCACCCTACGTGCCGGGATCAAGATCCTGTGGGTGATCGGGCGCGAAGCCATGGCCTCAACCGGTTTCCAGAGGCGTAACCCATGAAGGGTGTGCGGACAGGCGCAGACTGGATCGGCCTTGGCTTGATGTGCAAGCCGCCGCGTCCGGGGACCAGCAAGACAAGGCTGGCGAGATCGATAGGTCCCGCCGCAGCCGCGCGCCTGTCTCAGGCCTTTCTGGAGGATTGCGCGCGTTCGGCACGTGAGGCTGCCGCGATCGCCCGCCTTGCCCCCCGCGCATTCTATCGGCCTGCAGATGGCAGGCAGGAACTCGCCACCATGCTCGGCCCGGATTGGCCGCTGACCTTTGCCGATTCAGGCGATCTCGGGGCCACCATGGTCGAGGTGCTGGCGCAGGGGCTTGCCGAATGTCCCGCCGGCGCCATGATCATGGGGGCGGATATGCCGCTCATGGGCAAGACCGTCATTGCCGAAGCGGCGGATGCCCTTCGCGCGGGCGGCTCCAACGGCGTGGTTATCGTGCCAAGCACAGATGGCGGCTATTGCCTGCTGGGGGTACGTTCGCTCGCCGCTGCAAGGGTACTTTGCGCACCTATGGCCTGGAGCACGCCCGCCGTTTTGGCGGAAACACGCCGCCGTGCCGATGGGGCTGGTCTGACCGTCATGAACCTCGCTGTCCAACGGGACATTGATGAACAGGCCGATCTCGACTGGTTGAAAACTGAACTGGTTCGCGACGCGACTGTCGCCCCTTCGACGCGGCGCGCCATCACAGACCTGGGCGCAGAGGTATCATGATGGACCGTCACCTCGTTCTTGTTGGCGGCGGGCATGCGCATGTCCAGGTCATCCGTGCCCTCGCGGAACGGCCCGAGCCCGGCTTGAGCGTGACGTTGGTCACGGATCGGCTGATGACGCCCTATTCGGGCATGTTGCCCGGGCATGTCGCGGGTCTGTACAGCCATGCCGACATGCATATTGACCTCGAGCGGCTGGCCCGGGTTTCCGGTGTTGTGCTTGCCCGCTCAGCCGCCAGCCGCATCGATCGCCAGAGCCGCAAGGTGATGACCGAGGATGGCTCGACCATCCCCTTCGATATCCTCTCGCTCAATGTCGGCATCACGCCCGATCTCTCCGCGATTGCGGGTGCCGAGAGGCATGGCATTGCCGTCAAGCCGATCAGCACCTTCCTTGAAAGGCTGGAGAGGCTGCTGGCTGAGGCTGCACGCCCGGATGGGCCGCGCCGCATCACTCTGGTGGGGGGTGGCGCCGCTGGGGTCGAACTCGCTCTTGCGCTGAAGGCACGGCTCTGCTCGATCGATCCGGCCGGTCGGCCCTTCCAGATCGCCCTCGCGACCGTCAATGGCCTTGTTTCGACCTTGAATGACGGTGTCCAGCGCCGGGCGCGCGCCGCGCTGGCGCGCCATGGCGTGACCGTGCTCGATGGATTCCGGGCTGTCGAGATCAACCCAGAGGGAACCCGGTCGCAGGATGGCCGTTTTGTCGACGCGGATGCGGTGCTCGTTTCGACTGCGGCACGCGCACCGGCCTGGCTTCAGGAGACGGGTCTTCCGACAGATGCCGGTGGCTTTGTGAAAATTGCGCCAACCCTCACGGCCATCGATGATCCAACGATCTTTGCGGTCGGCGATTGCGCAACGGTCGTTGATGCCCCCATGCCGAAAGCGGGCGTCTTCGCCGTTCGGCAGGGCGTGGCACTGACCGAAAATCTCCGCAGGACATGCCGCGGCATGCCGCTTCGTCCGCATCGCCCGGACAGGAACTTTCTCACGATCCTGATGACCGGCGATGGATCGGCCATTGCAGGCCGTGGGGGTTGGTTCGCTCTCGAGGGGGCTTGGGTCTGGCGGTGGAAGGACCGGATTGACCGTCGCTTCATGCGGCGCTTCTCGGACTTCCGGCGCGAAATTCCGCATCTCGGCTAATGTGAAGCAGGAAACGGCGAGCGCAGGACCCGCCCTGCGACGGCATCGAGTTTTTCCACCAGCGCCGGATCGCGTGCTTCAGGTGCTGTGATGATGGCGAAGTCGAGGGCCCGATGGGACCCGACCGGGCACGCTTCACGCTCTGCCGGAAAATCCGCAGCCAGTTCCTCAAGGACACGTCGTGCTGCCAGCGTATTGTGATGCACCTGATGGATCACCAGTTCCACGCTGACATTGGCATGATCGGGGTGCCAGCAGTCAAAATCCGTGACCATGGCACACATGCAATAGGTGATCTCGGCTTCCCGCGCGAGCTTGGCTTCGGGCATGGATGTCATCCCGATGATGTCGTAGCCGAGCCTCTTGTAGAAGAGGCTTTCGGCGCGGGTCGAGAATTGTGGGCCCTCCATGCAGACAGCGGTGCCACCCTCGCGAATGGTGACCCCGGCACGTCGTGCAGCCTCGGCGACCCGGCGGCCAAGGTTGGGTCCGAAGGGATCCCCGAAGGCGACATGGGCCACGCAACCATTGCCGAAAAAGCTGCTTTCGCGAGCAAATGTGCGATCCAACAGCTGATCGGGCACAACAAACACGCCCGGAGCCAGATCGTCCTTGTAAGATCCCACGGCCGAGAAGCTGACGATATCCGTAACGCCAACCCGTTTGAGCGCATCGATGTTCGCGCGGTAGTTGATCCCGCCCGGTGAAAGGCGGTGCCCATCGCCGTGGCGGGGCAGGAAGACTAGTTCGGTCGAGCCTATGCGCCCAAACCGCAATGCGGCCGAGGGTTGCCCCCACGGCGTCTGAACGGTCTCCTCACGCCGATCCTCGAGGCCGGGCAGGTCATACAAACCTGAGCCACCGATCACGCCAAGTCGAGCCTTCATGGGATTGTCCTTGTATTTCCGGGGGAGCGAATGGGAGCGGTCGTATCCATCTTCAGTCGAGGCTTGCCAGCGAAGCCACGAAGGACCGATCGCAGCACCGACAATGGCCACGATGACAGCGGCAAGCGAATACCAGATTGCCACGAAGCTGGCGCTGTCTTCAGTGCGGTCGATATGAAATCTGAACCTCTCTCCGAGCATGAAACGAATGGCCGCGACACC